>CAZVKP010000503.1:0-2845 GCA_964627635.1 uncultured Calditrichaceae bacterium
TACACATATTAGCCCTTATAAATTTGCCGGTTATGTGAATCATGAACCTGAGCGCGAACGAAAACTTCTTCTACACAAAGATGAAATTCATCGTATCCATCGAAAATTACAGGAAAAAGGTTATACCCTTATTCCGCTTCAAATTTATTTCAAGAATGGAGTTGCCAAAGCAGAAATTGGTTTAGCAACCGGAAAGAAAAAGTATGACAAACGCCAGGAAATTGCCCGTCGTGAACAGGAGCGGGAAATGAAAAGGGTGGAGAAAAAATACAAGATTAAATAGGAGTTATATTTATGACCAAGAAGTTTTTACCTGTTGAAGAACAACTCAAGGTGATTGAACGTGGAACGGTAGATCTGCTTCCGATGGATGAACTTAAGAAAAAACTTCAAAACAGCTATGAAACAGGAAAACCGTTGCGAATTAAGCAAGGTTTCGATCCCACCGCACCCGATATTCACCTCGGTCATACGGTAGGGATACGTAAACTTCGCCAGTTTCAGGAGTTGGGGCATCAGGTAGTGGTTATCATAGGAGATTATACCGGTATGGTAGGTGACCCTAGTGAAAAAAGTGCCACTCGTCCCCGTTTGACTCACGAAGAAGTCATGAAAAATGCCAAAACCTATGAAAAGCAATTTTTTAAAATTTTAGATCGGGATAAAACGGAGATTCGGTATAATGGGAGCTGGTTTAGCCAAATGAGTTTTGCAGAAATTATGAGTCTGGCTTCATCTTTCACAGTTGCCCGAATGTTAGAAAGAGATGATTTCGCCCGCCGTTATGAGAAGAATCAGCCCATTAGCATTCATGAATTTTTTTATCCCCTGATGCAGGGATACGACTCTGTCATGATTCAGGCTGATGTGGAAATCGGTGCGACTGAGCAAAAGTTCAATCTGGTTATTTCCCGGCAAATTCAAAAAGAGTATGGTCAGGAATCACAGATTGTACTCACTTTACCGGTTTTAGAGGGAATTGATGGGGTTCAGCGTATGAGCAAATCCCTCGGTAACTATATCGGTATCGATGAAGCGCCCGAGGAGATATTTGGTAAAACAATGAGCATTCCGGATAAACTAATATATCCATATTTTGAATTACTCACCGATGTTTCTTTAAAAGAGCTTGAAGAGTTAAAATTGAAACTGGAAGACACTAAGGTTAATCCAATGTTATTAAAAAGACAATTGGGTAAAACCCTTGTTCGGATGTATCAAGGGCAAAAAGCGGCAGAACAAGCGGAAGTTCATTTTGATTTGGTTCATAAAAAACGGGAAATACCGGAAGATATCCTGGTTTATGAATTATCAAACGAGAATATCAGGTTAATCGATATTATGGTAGATGCCGGATTAGCAAAAGGGAAAGGTGAAGCACGGCGATTAGTGCGACAGGGCGGTGTGAAATTGGAAAATGAAACAATTTCCGACGAACTTCTTGAAATTAAACCAAATGGCGAAAAAATTTTAAAAGTCGGAAAGCGAAAATTTTTGAAATTAGTATCAAAGAATAGTTGATTCGCCATTTCGAATTTTTCTCATTTGAATCGGTTTTTAATGATTGTAGTTTCAAATGGACCAAAGCATTTTTCAAAATCAATGTTTAGATGTTTCCTTTCAAATATACTTATTCCGCATATCTAAAACGTTTTGTATGTAACAGCCCTAATTATTCGGCTCCAACTTTAGGTTTCATTAATAAATATTCGCAGCCAGTGGCGAAGAATTCTCTCAGAAAAGTAATATTCGGTAATCTTATGATTGGTGTGCTAAGCCGGAATTTAAATATCGGTCGCAGTAAATAAACTTCTTTTAACACTGGTTGAAAACCCTGTGCCTGAAAGATTTTTTCAAATTTCCTGATGGAAAGACCGTGTCGGAAATTTCGTCTAACAGAATCTAAGAAATTTCTGTCTTCGCCCAGCATTTTACCGGTGCTGTACCAAATTGGCTTTGGCAGAAAAGTAACCCAGGGCGTGTAACGAAGAAATGATTGAGCGTGTTGTTGATGACCGGCAAAGGGCGAAAATTTGGGTGGAAACGTAATAAAAAAATATCCGCCCGGATTTAAAAAATCCCATATATTTTGGAAGGTACTTTTTCTATCGGGTACGTGTTCAATCACATCCCGCATTACTATAATATCAAATGTTTTACCAATTTGCTTGTGTAGATTTGAATCTGTAATATTACCTGCGTACAATTCTAATTGAGAATTTTTCTTTTTTCCGATTTCCAAACGATGGTCTTCCAGTTCAATTCCAACAGTTTTGATATTAAGCTGTTGTAAATAATCAGGAAATCCGCCTTCTGCACAGCCGACTTCCAACACTGTTTTGTTGAAAAAATCAGGAATGTGGTTTTTTAAATGAGGCATTAAATACTGTTCAGCGAATGTACGTTGCTCATAAAAATGTTTTTCTGCCATCTCTCCACCCTTTCTATTTTCTTAAATACAAGAGTTGAAAATTAGACAGAATTGTTCACCGGAAAAATGTTTTCTTAATATTTTCTTTCATTGATTCTGTATAATTGAATTATACAGAATTGAATAGAATCTTGAATTCTCTTTACCGGAACTCCTAAAACAAGCCGAACGTATTATTTTATATTCAATGCCAGAAGTTGCTTCTTGGTTGGTGGACAGGGATTATGAACCGCAATTAAGGAGTGGGGAAGCGGTAAAAATAACCAAATGGGACGATGAATTAAAAGTTGTACCAGTGAAGTGGGACTAAAATCCAAATACCAATCAATGGGATTGGACGGAATTGACAACCCCCTTTTCCCGTCCCATCCGGGAAGATAATGCAATTTGATCCTTATAAAAATTAGCTAATTA
>CAZVKP010000504.1:0-2829 GCA_964627635.1 uncultured Calditrichaceae bacterium
CTGGAAGAGGAAATTAAATTTCAATTATCTCCTCATTTCGCAAAAACAACAACAAAGCAAGTATCAACTATTCAAACCGCATCATCTGACACTAAAATCCGGGAAACATTGATGGCAATTATCGGCATATTTACTGGAATTTTAGTATCACTCTATTTTACCGGTGTCCAATTTTATCTGGATTTAATTAACAGAATTTCAATTCCCCCAATTTCCATAGAGGTGAACTACTTTTCAATGATTGAGAATTTGCTTTCTGATGTGAATATCATATTATTTCTGACCGCAATACTGATTCTGGGCCTGGTCTCTGTGGGAGATCGACTGTTTCTTAAGAGAAGACTCTATTCGCAATAACTAATCCAACTTTTATTTTTTTGCTATACAAGTATAACAATACTAATTATTAAATTCTGTAACTTTTCGTTATTGAACAGCGTCTGATATTATTATGCAATTTGCAAATTATAGAGGCACCTGTTAAATGCAGTACATATCCTTCAAAACTTTAATATGGTTATCTTTTTTTGTTTTAATAGGAAATTTTAGTTATGCCAGCGAACATCCGGACTCTCAACAGACCAAAAATAGTGAGGTTTCCTTTCAACCTCAGGTGGAGCCGGTGTTAAATGTGCCCAAATTCAAAAATGGTATTAAAATTGATGGAAACCTCACTGAGCCACAATGGCAAAAAGCGACAGTTGCAACCAATTTTGCAGAATTTTTTCCCGGAGATGAAGTGCAGCCACCTGTAAAAACTGAAGTTCGGCTCTTTTACGATCAACAAAATATGTATGTTGGTTTCCTGGCATATGATAAACAACCTTCTCAAATCAGGGCTTCCATGCAGGATCGTGATAATGTTTTTAATGATGACAATATCGGAATTATACTGGATACATATGGGAATGCAAATTGGGCATACGAAATTTTCAGCAATCCATTCGGCATCCAGGGTGATTTACTGAGAGCCGGCAACCAGGAAGATGGCAGTTTTGATCTTATTTTTCATTCAGCCGGGAAAATTACAAAGAAAGGTTATCAGGTAGAAATAGCAATTCCGTTCACAAGTCTCAGATTTCCTGACAAACCGGAACAAACCTGGCGAGCCACATTTGTTCGCAACCATCCCCGGAATAGTCGCCGGCAATATTCCTGGGCAACAGTGGATCGGGATAACCCCTGTCTGTTATGTCAATTAGGTACTCTAAAAGGCATTCGAAATGTGCATCCCGGACGAAATCTTGAATTACTTCCCTCCGTAGTGGGGTCTCAAAGCGGTGAGTTAAGTAATCCTGCGGATCCGAACTCCGATTTTGAGAACGCTGATCCAAGCGGGGAATTTTCATTAGGTGCCGAGTATGGCTTCTCTCCCAGTACCACTTTCGAGGCAACTTACAACCCTGATTTTAGTCAAGTAGAGTCGGATGCTGCCCAAATTGATGTAAATACCACCTTTGCACTATTCTTTCCGGAAAAGCGACCTTTTTTCCAGGAAGGCAGTGATCTTTGGGATAGTTTTTTTAATATTTTCTACACACGTTCCATTAATGATCCCATTGGTGCAGCTAAATTTACCGGAAGGCTTGGCAGATGGAATGTGGCATATTTGATTGCAAGAGATGAGCAAACACCAATTATTCTCCCTTTTGAGGAAAAGAGTGAACTGGTCGCTGCCGGCAAGAGTGTGTCCAATATTTTTCGGGTTCAACGAACCATTTTGGAAGATTCCTATATTGGAGGTATCTTTACCGATCGACGGTTGACCAAAAACGGTAATAATTCGGTGGGGGGCTTTGATGGTTCACTTCGCTTCTTTAAAAATTATCGTTTTGAATTTCAGGTTTTAGCAAGCAAAACGCATGAACCCAATGATACCACCATCACTGAAAACCTGAATAATTTTACATTTGACAAAGAAAAACATACAGCCGGCTTCGATGGAGAGGATTTCTGGGGCAGTGCATACTTAGCAAATTTGGAAAGAGAAGCCAGGATATGGAACGCAGATTTGACTTATTCTGAAAAATCTCCCACTTTCAGAGCAGATAATGGTTTCATCGGGCGTAATAATACCCGGCATTTAAGTTACTGGAATGGCTGGTTCTTTCGACCAAACACCAAATTATTGGATAGAATAACCCCCAGCTTCAGTGTTGGCCGTATTTGGAACAGTGAATGGACACAAAAAGACGAGTGGTTTCGTCCGGAACTGGACATCGATTTTAAAACCCAGACTAACGTTGAATTTGCATACGTTTGGAGCAAAGAACGGTTTCGGGATATCGTTTTTGATGGAATAAAAAGATTCGAATTTGAATTCAGGACAAAGTTCAGTGAATTTATTCAATTTGATTTTGAATATGAAAACGGACGAAATATCGCCAGGAATCTTGAGACACCGGTGCTGGGCTCAGGTTACGAATTTGAGGCAGGAGCCTTCATTAAACCATTCAACAGGTTGGTGATTGAACCTGAGTTGACATACGCAAAATTAGATCATCCGGATGATGGATCAACCATCTTCGAAGGTTACATTTTTCGCAGCCGGATAAATTACCAGTTTACCCGGGAATTCTTTTTACGATTGATTGTTCAATATGATAAATTCGATAAACAGTTGAGTATAGAACCCCTGTTAACCTATCGCTTAAATCCTTTTTCACTATTTTATGTGGGGTCAACTCACGGTTACCGCGATTTCGATGAAATCTCCGGTTTTAACCGGACATCCCGCCAATTTTTTCTGAAATTTCAATATTTGTTTCAGTTGTAACGGATGTTCCCTCTCTAATATCCCTAAATAAGTGCTATAACATATTGTAATTC
>CAZVKP010000505.1:0-2819 GCA_964627635.1 uncultured Calditrichaceae bacterium
AATACAGATGTTTATGAATTCAACTTAAGTGGACCTGAAATCATTTCAAATGATATATTGAAACCGCTCGGTATAGATATCCCGGGAGATTTGTATTTTTTTGTTAATTTATATTCGCAAGTTGCAGACGATTATACCGGTAAAACGGCGAATCAACTTTTTTCATCCATAGCACCCACGTTAGACCTTTTTGGAAATCAGGTTTTGGAACCGACAACTCTGGCACCAAGGCAAAATAATAACTGGTCGGGACTTTACAAACTTACCTGGGATCTCGATCCTACGCATTCAATCACGTTTTCCTATAATCGATCTCTGTTAATCAACCAGAATACCCAATCGCTACAGACAACATTGGAACACGTGGAACCCGGTCCCGGTTTTCCGTATGATTTCTCAAAAAGTTTGGATAATTTTAATACTTATACCCATGACAATGAACAGATTTCGTTCCGATGGTCACACACCTTAAATAAAACAACCTATTATGAAATTCGCTTAAGTCAATATTGGGCACATCTCCGTTCTGATTTAAGAGGTCAGCATTGGACAGATTACAGACAACCTCTTGATGTGACACGATTACCGGTATCCTATTATGTTCCGGGGAATGATTCGAGCAAGGTTCGTGTTATTCCGGGCGATGGGTTCTTTGATTTTGGAAATGCCACTTTTTGGCATGATCACTATATATCATGGTATACTTTAAAGGGAGATTTAACAACCAGATATGGTGACAGCCATACCATTAAAGCCGGTTTTGAATCATCGGTTAAAGAGATGCAAATGGTTCATATTGTAGACCCCTGGTTAGAAGGAGGTTTTGGTTCCAGTCAGGATATTTATAAAGTACATCCGGCAGACGGGGCTTTATATGTGCAGGATGACATTAAGTTCGAAGGATTTTACTTGAATATTGGTTCCCGATTGGACTATTGGATTCCGGGCAAATTTGTGGATCGGGCAGTTGAGGATACTACCACTTTATTGACGGACGAAATGCGCAAGCAGTACAAAGAAGATACCCATAAATTATTCGATCACCGGTTTAAAATTCGCTTGATGCCTCGGCTTGGGGTGTCTCATCCCATATCCGATAATCAAATGCTCTTCTTTAATTACGGTCATTTCTCAAAACGCCCCAAACCCCAGTTTGTTTATGCAAAATTAGGAGGGGCAAGTTCAAAATCTGCTTTCCAAAAATTTGGCAATCCGAATTTAAATCCGGAAACTTCTGTGATTTATGAGTTAGGAATTCGACATAAATTTTCTGAAAATGACGTCATTAGTGTCACCAGTTATTATAAAGATATTTTTGATTATGTACAAACCACATCGGTTCGGGGTATTCCCAGAATTGGGTCGGCTATCTTTTATGTGAATCTGGACTATGCCCGTTCCCGGGGTCTTGAGGCTGAATATAAAACCCGGATCGGGCGATATCTTTCGGGTAATGTCAGTGGAACTTATTCCATTACAACTACCAAATCGTCTTCTCCGGATGTGGGATTACTGGTAGCACAGGGCAGTATTGACGAAGAACCTATTAAAGAGACTTTTGCTATATGGGATCGGCCATGGCAGGTACAGCTTAACCTGAATTGGCGGGTACCCGAAGGCCAGGCACCAAGCATATTCGGGATAAAATTACCGGATAATTGGAATTTAAATTTCCGCTGGTTTGCACAAGCCGGAAGACGCTATACCCCGGCAGAGTTCCAGTTTAACCGACCTGAAGACGGAAGACCTGTTTATACATTAGTGAAAGATCAAAGTGAGCGTTATAGCGAAGTTGCTGAACATTGGCAGTGGGCAGATTTAAGTTTTAAGAAATTCTTTCAGGCATGGGGAATCCGATATACATTCAGTCTTGAAGTGACCAATATGTTTAATCATCCCAATCCAAATATTATCAATAACGTGACGGGTGATGCCTACAATTATGGAGATCCCACACCGATAAGCTGGAATGATCCTTTATTTCCGGATTTGTTTTTCCCAATTTCATCTCCGTTTCCTACAAATCCGGCACGTTTTAGAGAGCCACGGCAAATTAGCTTTGGGCTGTCTGTAGAGTTTTAATTGTAAGAAATTGAGGCGAAAATGAATATACGATTGATTATATTTTTTCTACTTTTTATTACTTATTCTGCCTTTTCTCAACTTTTACCGGATTTAGGGGGGCAGAGAGTCGGAACCTCTGCTGCTCAGTTTTTAAAAATTGGGGTTGGCCCCCGCGGCATAGCGATGGGGCAGGCATTTGTGGCGGTAGCAAATGATGCTGAGGCGTTATATTGGAATCCTGCCGGCATTAGTCAATTCGAAAAACATGATGTCTTTTTTGCCAATACCCAATGGTTGGTAGATACTCAATTGGAATTCGGCGGAATTGTTTATCATTTGGATCCGGCAAATTCCATTGGCTTCTCCGTCACCTATCTCCATACGGAAGAAATGAAAGAAACAACTGTTTTTCAACCGCTGGGAACCGGGCGTAGTTTTAATTATTCGGATGCCCTCATCAGTTTAACTTTTGCCAGAAACATGACTGAAAAATTTAGTTTCGGTATTTCAGTGAAATACATGGATGAAAGCTTAGCCGAGCTGAACATGCGGGCGCTGCTATTCGATCTGGGAACCTATTATAAAACCGGTTGGCAATCCATTCGCTTTGGTGTCGCGGTTACCAATTTTGGGCAGGAAATGTCACCGTCCGGGAGTTTCTCATTTAAAAATTTGGACAATGAGTCAGTGGAAGTGAATAGTTTCCAGGAGTTTTCACCACCTATCATGTTCCGGATAGATCGGAAGAGCACACG
>CAZVKP010000506.1:0-2816 GCA_964627635.1 uncultured Calditrichaceae bacterium
TAAAAGGCAAGCGCATGGTTTTGGTAACCTTGCAGGATATCACTGAACGCAAACAGGCTGAAGAAGCGTTGCGGCTGAGCGAAAAGCATAGCGCTTTCCTGGCTCAAACCGCATTCGAACTGGTTGAACTTGTTTCCATTCAGGAAATCTATAAATACACCGTTCAGAAATTGTACGAATTACTTGAAGGCAATTCGATAGTTGCTGTGGTGGAATATAATCGGAGTGAAAACCGCTGGAAAATGCAGCAAATAAAAGGTATTGCCAAAAAAGCGGCTGAATACTTTAAAGAGAATTTTGAAGTTATTGACGTGGACGGCGTTCGGATTCTCTTTGGAGATGGCTGGGGATTGGTGCGGGCATCAAACACCCAACCGGTACTGGTTTTACGCTTCGAAGCTAAAACCAAAGAGCGTTTGCAGGAAATCAAAGATTTGGTAATAAATAAGTTAAAAGAATTCGGGGATGTAAAAATTTAATTTATAAAAACTGGACGATGTCTGAATACCTCAAAATTGCTATAAAAGCTGCTAAACAGGCAGGTAACTATTTACTGGAAAATCGGGGGACAATCTCGTCGCATAGCGTGGATGAGAAAGCACGAAATGACTTTGTAACTTATGTGGACCGAAATTCCGAAAAAATAATTATCGATACACTACTGGAAAATTTTCCGGATCATAAAATTCTGGCAGAAGAAGGAACACAGGCAGATGAATCAACTGATTTTCGCTGGTTGATCGATCCACTGGACGGCACTAAAAACTATATCGAAGATTTACCGATTTTTGCGGTTTCCATCGCCTTGCAGCGGGGTAATGAAATTATCTGCGGAGTGGTTAACGATGTTGTACATAATGAAATTTTCAGTGCCGAGAAAGGCAACGGCGCCTATTGTAACGATAAACAGATCCGGGTTGAGGGAAAATCGTTGTCAGAAGCACTCATTGCAACCGGCTTTCCCTTCCGGGCGAAACAAAATTTACCGTCTTATCTTTTAACATTTGAAGAAATATTTCTGAATTGCAGTGGTATGAGACGTTGTGGATCTGCGGCTATCGATCTGGCTTATACGGCAATGGGAAGATTTCAGGGATTTTGGGAGCTGGGACTCAGTGCGTGGGATGTTGCAGCCGGTGGCCTAATTATTCAGGAGGCAGGCGGAAAAATCAGCGATTTTAACGGAGGAGATCGATTTCTGGATACCGGAAATGTGATCGCCGGAACATCTCAAGTGCATCAAAAACTAATTGAAATAATACAGAATTATTTTCCGAATAAAACTTAAAGTATCAGACGATTAGAGGGGTTTTATATGCAGACCAGCCCTACAGAAACTCGGGGCGCCCTTTCCATTATGGCGTGCAATTCAGGCAAAAGCTTTGCCACCAGAGTAATGAATTCACTTAATGAGATAGCCAGGAAAAATTCCAATGATGCTGAATTTAGTTTACGAGATACAAGCGAGGTGGTGTTTCCCAACGGGGAAGTTAAAGTGGTAATTAAAGAATTTATTCGCGGGGACGATGTTTACATCATTCAATGTATCGACGATCCGTTGAGTGACCGTACCGTCAATGATAATTTGATGGCATTGGTAACCGCTATTCACGCCGCATATCAGTCAGATCCGGACCATATCACCGCGGTTATACCCCAATATCCCTATGCACGGCAGGAACGCAGAAAAACCAGAGAAGCCATAAGCGCCAAACTCATTGCTAACCTTTTGGAAGACGCCGGCGCGCAGCGAGTGCTGACGTTAGATATTCATGCGGAAGCCATTCAGGGTTTCTTTCGATTAACCAAGTTGGAAGATATGCATGCCTCCGGTGAGATTATGAGCCATATTGAAAACAACTTAAAATTGGACAATAAAAATTTGGTGGTAAGTGGTCCCGACGTGGGCAGTGCGGATCGTGCCAGACATTATTCTCAACTTTTAAAAACCGATTTAGCCATTGTTGATAAAGCCCGGGATTATAGCAAAACCAGTGAAGTTGAAAGCATGCGGCTGGTGGGCGAAGTTAAGGGAAAAGATGTGTTAATCGTGGACGATATGATTGCCACCGGCGGCACACTTTTACATGCAGCGAATCTGTTGAAAGATAACGGTGCGAAAGATATTTATGTCGCTATCAGTTTACCGTTCTTCAACGGAAATGCTGTGGAAAGAATCGATCGTGCATATAAACAGGGTATCATAAAATCGGTGATCGGAACCGATGCGGTGTTCTGGGGGGAAGCTTTTGTTAGAAATACACCCTGGTACGAAGAAGTTAGTGTTGCTCCACTATTTGCGAAAGTGATCTATAATATCAACAAAAAACGTTCGGTTAGTAAACTGCTTAGGTAATTTCGGGTGTCAACGCAGGAGCCTTAACATCAGATCAGAAAACTCGCCGCAACGCTCTGCATTGTGGCGGCTGCCACGTTGTTCTATTTTCTGTTACCGCTCCTGCCTGTCCCTGAACTGCAGACAGGGTGGAACCAGGGCGAATCAACCGGATTTTCTCGTTATACCAACGGTTGTAAACCAGAACCATTTATTACCGGCACAGCGGTCACCAAGTGACGAGTTATGCATATCCCTGTAATAAAAGCGAAGCCACCCTACTTTTTTTACCCTATGAAGTATAGCTCGCTACTTCATAGGGAAAACCTTATTTCTGCTTTTCTAACCTTAATAGAAAAAAATATACCCCACCACATTTTTACCTTATTAGCTTATTTTTATCCAATGTTTGATTTTTAAATTGTTCATATTTTTCTGGGAATGTCACTTTTTATGATGCTCTGCCTGGTTGAGTATATAT
>CAZVKP010000507.1:0-2814 GCA_964627635.1 uncultured Calditrichaceae bacterium
GTAAGTGAGATAAACCGGTATTTTTGAATCGTTGCTGCTCGGATTGCAATTCTAAATAAAAAAGAAATCATTCAAGACTCCCCCAAATATTTGACACTTGTTCAGCCGGAATGTTAACAATCCCGTCTTGATAGGTGTAGTCAATCACATACGGATTGCAACCACCTTCACTGCCGACCGTTTCAATTTCAATCGGTGCATCACAATTAATACAAATCAACACTTCCCCGTTAAATGCATATCCTTTTGGCGGACAAATGTAACATCCATCTAACGCAATATGAGGCTTCCCGTGCTTTACTGCCATCATAATTCTTGCATCATTGTAACTGTACTTGTAAAAACCGTCTGTTTCGGGGACTTCGATTTTCAGCATATTATCAGTTGGCGTTACCGGAATAGGTGTGGGAGATTTCAAGTCTTTTGCCATAATAGTGGGCGTCATAATTACAAAGATCATTATGACCAGGACAAAACTAAGACCGAGTTTTGAGTATTTTTCTTTTGCGAACTCGTATTGTGCTTTCCGGCGTTCAGCAGGTTTTAATTCCGATAGATTCGGTTTGCTGATATTCAGTACATCATAAATAACCAGCAGGATGAGGAATGCCAGCATCAAGGCGATAATTGCGGCACCGGTAGACGATTTTGCGAGCGTGCCCACAACGCCTAATATTTCCGGTGTAGAAGGCAACACCCCCACTTCGAAAAATTCATGCAAACCGTTAGCAATAAGTTTGATTACCAGAATTGCCAGAATCGCCGAGGTCACTTTAAAGAAAACCGATAAATTGATGCGGTGAGTTCCCTTCAGAAATAAAGCTCCGAATATAATTGCCAGTACTATTCCGAATAAACCACCCATGAAATTTTCCAGGGGACTTGATCCGGCGAGCAATAAACTTTGTAAAAAGATGACAGTTTCCACACCCTCACGCATCACCATTATAAAAGCGACAAAACCTAATGCCAAGCCACTGGCGGCGCCCTTCATTTTTTGTTCGATTTCCTTTTTCATATGTTTGGCGTGCCGCCACATCCAGATCACCAAAGTGCCAACCAGTAGAGCAGCACCCATAAAAAGAATGCCTTCTACTAATTCGTTTTCCGGATTAATACCCACTGAGGATAAACCAATTGCCAATGCAATGCTCAGCAATACCGCGATAATAGCTCCTTGATAAATAAATTTCTTTTTGTGAGGTTCTCCGGCGCGCTTGACGTAAGTAACCATTATGGTGATTACCAAAATTGCTTCAACCGCTTCCCTCAGCGTTATTCCCGCAGCTTCTATCATGAAATCCTCCGAATAAAATTTATGTCGTTTATATTCATAGTATTTAAAGATTATTAAATACTAAGGCTTATACCTGTTAAAACGCTACGATCGATATCCTCATCATTTAAGCAAGTTTTGACCCCCACATCTAATAAAATCTCATCGGTTAAAGAATAGATAAGTCCCGCCAGAAGAAAACCCGGTGGTCTGGTGGAGTGGCGGGTTGAATTTCTTTCAAAACCCATGTCCATTACGGCGGTAAATTTTTGAGACAGCTCTAATTCCGATGCCACGGAGATTTGCCACAAATTTAATCTTTCCTGATAGACATTTGCGTTTCTTACATAACCTAAATTGTAATGGAGAGACAAATCCCCGAAAGAGTGAGTTCCAACCAACACAAGACTGTACGTCACTTTACCGGTGCCGAAATTATGTTCATTATTGCCAGTGGGCAGTGTAAATCCGGGTTTCAGTGCAAAGCTTGCTTTTTTCTGGTTGAAAAATTGCCATTTAAATTCAAAGAAAGTATCCAATAATCCTTGTGCAATGGAATTATTGGTAAACCAGGATTTGTAATAAGGAATTCCCATTACGACATCTAAACGATCTGCCAAACCATAGGTAATTGCTAAAGGAACTTCGGCTTGACGGTATGATAGATTATCTTCTTTGCAATAGCCGAGTTGGGTGGCAAATTCAAACATTATTCCGTTTTTGCCTTCTGTTCCGGTATCATCGGTAATAAGTGGTTGACCGGTAATACCAGTTGAAACAGAAAAAAGAACACTAATGAATACTATGATAAAGGATTTTAGTGAGGACATCATGTTCTCCTGTTGATATTTACACCCAGTCTCAACAAACAATTAAACAAAAATTAACCGTTATTCTTGTGCTCATATTTAATTTTAATTTTTGGTCTTAGACTTTAATTTTGCCCGTGTAGAAGCATTCGGTTTCACAAACCCGGCAATTTTTTGCCGATTTACAATGATAGGAAAATTCTTTGAAACTTTCCTTAAATTGTCTAACCTCTTCCCGCCCGGATTGAAAAAAGCCCATAAAGGAAAGTAATTTTTCCCCGGTTTCGTGACTAATTAAATGTTCGATCTTGCAGGCATCTATTTCCGCATTTTCCGGTGAGAGGTGAAGTACTTCTGTCAAAAACTGTTCGAGTATATGGCGTTTACTGAAAACACCGTTTACCAAATCGGTTCCAATCGCGGTAAGTTTAAAAAATTTGTTTTCATCTTCAATGATATAACCTCTTTGTTTCAACTTGTTGAGCGCGATTGTTGCACTTCCGCGGGTGATATCAAGGTATTTTGCTACATCAATTGCCCGGGCGTAACCGTTTTTTTTCAATAATTCAAAAATTGCCATCAAGTAGTGGGCATTGCTATGAGTAAGTTCATTCTCTTCAAATTTCTTCCAGGTTTCTTTCATTTTTATCTTTCATTTAGTTACACAACAAATGTTTTATATGACAAACAAATATTATTCATTTCATTTAAAAAAGTCAAGAATTGATT
>CAZVKP010000508.1:0-2795 GCA_964627635.1 uncultured Calditrichaceae bacterium
TGATCCTCCGGCAGATCACCACCTAATGCAAATATATTTTCAATACCGTTGTCACCATACCGCTTTAGAATTTGATAAATCTCCTCCCGGTCGGAACCCACACAAGTTAAATGGGGAACCACCGTTAAATCGGTTTCCTGATGGATTTTTACCACTAAATCGTGAGTACGGTCGCGGGTACTTCCACCCGCACCATAGGTCACACTCACCGATGTCGGTTGCAAAGGTATCAAATCCTGAATAGTACGAAATAATTTATCAAATCCCTTTTTAGTTTTGGGCGGAAAAAATTCAAAACTAAATGTCGTGTCATTATTTTCAAAAATATCCTCTATGTGCATATTAGTCCAACCTTTGTTTTTTTCACTTTTCCATTAATTCTAATTTCATTGCCACTAATAAAAGTGTATCGAAATCATTTATTCGATTCGGTAAATATTAGTTCAGACATAAACCGTTAAAATCAAGTTTTACAGCAAATAATACTTTTTTGACAAAATTAATGTCAAAGAAAATTATACTTTTTGAAAATGAAAAATTCCCCAGGACAGATAACCGTTTTTACCACCGTTTATCCAGTGTTTTAACCCCTTTTTCATATTATCGATATAGTCCTGTGAAACGTGCTGTCTCAATTCCTCTTCTTTCGCTTCCGTTTCTGCCAGCACCCTGGAATAATGGTTAGTTAACTGATGTGTCATCTCCTGAAAACCGAGTTCCTTAAATCCCAGAAGACTTGCCTGCTCCCGATAGAATGCCGGTGATGCCAGACTTTCCAGATGGATCCGGTCCAATATGGGTTGCAGAACACCTTCCGGACAGTCATCAGCCATCATCGGATCCGTGAAAACAAATTCACCGTCTTCTTTAAGCACACGTGCTGCTTCGGTTAAAACCGCTTCCCTACGAGGACTATGCAAAAATGAATCCTGTGACCAGACCACATCAAAGAAATCATCCGGATAAGGCACCTCTTCAAAGTTGGCATCGACCACATCGATATATTCATCCAGATTTTGTTCTCTGTTCATCTGCCGGTCGCGATTATTTTCAATTTCACTCAGGTTAAGTGCCACCACATGGCATCCGAAGTTCTGAGCCAGATATCGGGCAGCCCCTCCATAACCGGCGCCCAAATCCAACACTTTACAATCCTTGCCCAGATTATTCAATTTAGCAGCCATATTTTCCACTGTTCTGCGGCTGGCATCGAAAATGGATTCTTCCGGGTAGTTATAACATCCCACATGGATGTCTTCACCGCCCCAGATGGTGAAATAAAATTTATCCGCATCATCGCTGTTATAATATTCCTGGGCAGTGGTTACGACTTCATCATCATAGGTCTTATACATAATATTTCCTCCTATTGCTTAAATTCATATTTTTTCTCGGCGACATGGATAAAGAAATCTGGTTCTTCATCCCGAAATGTTTCCTGAAAATCACCGTATGTTTCGACTTTCTGAAAACCGACCTCTAACATTAGTTTTTTTGTATAGTCCTTCCTGAGCGGGAACATATTCAGATAAAAAGTACTGTCGTCTGCAAATCTGTAACGAAAGCGTGCCAGTCCGTCATCCACATGTTCGGGTTCCACTATCACATTTTCACCGCAATAATAGAATACATGTTTATTGGAGTAACCATGATCGAGAATAGCATCATAATTCCGTTGATCCAGAATCAAAATTCCATCGTGACGTAAAAGCGTGTAAAACTCTGCCAGGGCTTTGCGGCGGTCTCGCTCATTAAAAATATGGGTAAAGGAATTACCCAGACAGATAATAGCATCGAAATCGCCGTGAATATCGCGATTCAAAAATCGCCAGTCTGCCTGAACCGTTCTCATTATGTGTCCATGTTTTCTGGCATTCTCAAACGCTTTCGACAGCATTTCCGCACTACCATCCGCACTAACCACTTCGAATCCCTCGTTTAACAGACGAACAGAGTGGAAACCGGTACCTGTGGCGACATCCAGGATGCGGCGGGCATTGTGTTTCCGAAGATAGTCGATAAAAAAGTCGCCCTCACTTTTCATCCGTCTTTCCCAATTTATGAGATCGTCCCATTTCTCCACAAAACTCTGCACATATTCCTCTTGGTAATGCCCGGTTTCCCGCACTTTAACAGGGTCTTTACCAAATGATTGTTTTTCTTTTGTTAACATATTATGCACCTCGTTATGGTTTAAGATTTTGTTTTTACTTTACTTAACAAAATCATTAGTATTTTTACCGCTCAGTAAAATATGATTCCGAATTAATAGCGATAATAATCCGGCTTGAACGGTCCATACTCGGGCACCCCGATATATTCTGCCTGTTCCGGTGTTAATTTGGTGAGCTTAGCGCCTAAATGATTCAAATGTAATTGCGCCACTTCCTCATCTAATTCCTGAGGTAATCGATAAACGCCGATGTCTTTCTCATTTGTCCACAAATCAATTTGAGCAAGCACCTGATTGGTAAACGAATTCGACATCACCAAACTTGGATGTCCGGTAGCACAGCCAAGATTCACCAGACGTCCTTCTGCCAATAGGTAAATGGAATGCCCGTCCGGGAACGTAAATTTATCCACCTGCGGTTTAATGGTGGTTCGCTCGATTCCGGGCCAGTTCTCCAGTTGATCTACTTGAATTTCGTTATCGAAGTGTCCGATATTACAGACAATAGCCTGATCTTTCATTTTGGACATGTGTTCGGCGGTGATCACATCTTTATTTCCGGTGGCGGTGACAAAAATATCCACATGCGGCAGCGCATCTTCCACCGTGGTCACTTTATAGC
>CAZVKP010000509.1:0-2793 GCA_964627635.1 uncultured Calditrichaceae bacterium
GAATACTGTCGGTTTGCCCGGTCGTTGAATCCGGCTACTGCCGGACCCTGACGGTCAGGAGCCGGAGACCGACGGCCCCCTTGACGGGGAGGGTTTTCATCCCCGTATTGGAATAAAAATTCCACGGGGCAGGCCAACATTAACCGGGAGGGTTAAGCTTTTTGTCGGGATTGCCTTTAAATAATGTCTCGTTTCCTTAGAAAACAAGTACTTACTGTGGATAGCTCAGGCGATCTGCCTGATAATTTGTGCATTTGAGTTGGGAAATTTACTGGTGAAACATAATATGATATTTGAAGATCTTCTTTTTAACCACACTTAATTGAAACCATTGTGTTCAATTAACAAAGAAAAGCTGTTCGTAAGAATTTCTTAAAAAAATTAAAAAACTTAATGACAAAAAAACAGAAACTTCTTGCCAAGATTTTATCGGGAACCTCAGATTCAAATATAGATTTTAATGCTTTACGAAATCTTTTAAAGTCATTAAATTTTGAGGAACGTGTTAGAGGAAGTCATTATATTTTTAGTAAAGAGAATGTAGAAGAAATAATAAATCTTCAACCATTAAATAATGGAAAGGCAAAAAGCTATCAGGTAAAGCAAGTGAGAAAAATAATATTGAAATACAAATTAGGAGAAAAGATTTGAACACACCTAAATATGAAATGATTATATATTGGAGCAAAGAAGATAATGCATTTATCGTAGAAATTCCCGAATTGCCAGGTTGCATGGCAGATGGGGAAACTTATGAGCAAGCTGTAAAAAATGCACTGGTTGTAATTGACGAGTGGATCGATACTGCAAAAGAACTAGGCAGAGATATACCACAACCTCGTGGAAAATTAATGTATGCCTAAACAGAAAACATTGATACCAGAATGTAGAAATCAGAATGCGCTAAGTAAAAAGTTCACTCCGTGAAATAAGGAAAAGGACCCGATTATACTTATTTTAGTTTTTATTGCCTTACATAGTATCGAGAAATTGAATTTACAGTTTGTATTTCACCTGGTGAACCCCATGAAATTATGAAGTCGAAATGATTTCTTACCTAATTTATAGAAACCAATAATTGTGAACCGTAAAAGTTGTTTATGTTATTTCATGGGGTTAAAAGTAATCCCTAAAAATACACTAACTTCCATGTTAGCCACATGGTGATCTCTAACTGACAATTCGGGTTGCCCGGTCGTTAGACCCGGCCACTGACGGGTCGTTAAATCCGGCTATTGCCGGACCCTGACGGACTTTTGATTTGATAGAAATAGTTATATGGGTATAACGCATACGAAAATAAGTAAGTAAATCATCTGTTTGTACTGATCTAAATAATGTAAATCCGAAACCAGAACCCCGGCAGGGGTCAAATATTTATAGCTAAGCGAAGTATTACAAATATGAGTAAAAACCCCGTTAGGTTTGACATGTTATTCTTAAGTTAAAAGTAGAAAGTGTAAAGTTAACCCTGTGAAATACAATTATTAATAATTTATTAAAATTTTAATTTCATGCTTTATTTTTCTATAATGATAATATGTTACATTAATTTATTTCACGGGGTAAAAAGTTTAAACCAAGGAAAACATGAAAATCAATATAAAAAAATTATTATACTTTTGCCTTTGAAAAACGGGACGTTTTTCATCCCGACATTAACCGGGAGGGTTAAGTTTCTTGTCGGGATTGACTTTCGCCTTTTGCCTTGAATTGAACTGCAGCAAAGAAAGCACCTCCCCTGGCACCGTGAATTTTAGCGGAACCGTAACCCTGGGAGGCGAACCCGACTAATGTGGAGTGAGGTAGAAGTAAAAAACCGTATAAGAAAAAGTTAGGTGATGAAATGACAGTTAAAGAAATAATAAAGAAAGTGAGCAAAGAGTATGATTTAAACGAAGATGAGTTTTTAAAAGAATCTACTCTTGAATTTTTATTAAAAAAGAAAAGTGATATTGAAAACGATATTTTAGAGATTTTAGGAAAACATAGGATTGGCACAATACAAGAATTAGAAAATATGGTACAAACAGATAAAGAACATCCTGAATGGGAAGAGCTTATAACTCTCGAAAATCTATATAATAGATTGAAAGAAATTCAGAATGATATTGAAGCTGTATCGTGAGATTGCAGGAATTGCAGAACGTTTTTTAGTAGTTGAATCCACTAAAATTATTTATCTATCCTCAGGAGTTCCTCAGAAACTAAGAATATTTATTGTCGATGGGACAATTTTAGATGTATGGCTCACTCTAAGTGGTAAATATTCTTACCATTGGGACCGGAGATTGATTGACAAAGGTATTTATCGGTTTGACAATGCACCCCATAAAAAATGGAAACATATTTCAACATTTCCTCATCATTTCCATTCGGGTGAAGAAAAAATAGTAAAAGAAAGTCACCTGCCGGAAAAGCCACAAAGCGCGATTGAAGATGTTCTAAATTTTATCGTTACCGTTTTGAAAAAAGAAAAATCAAAAACCAGTAATAAGTAAAAAATTAAAAGTAAAAAGTGTAAAGTTAAAAGTAAACAGAGAAATAGAGATGAATAAAATGGCATCGAATAACAACCCATCAAAAAATACTTTTGCCTTTGAAAAACGGGATGGTTTTCATCCCCCCATGTGGAGTAATA
This sequence comes from uncultured Calditrichaceae bacterium, assembly GCA_964627635.1. GTDB lineage: Bacteria > Calditrichota > Calditrichia > RBG-13-44-9 > RBG-13-44-9 > CAZVKP01. Next base: position 2,642 of record CAZVKP010000509.1, read on the forward strand.
TCTCCACGGGGCAGGCTGATAAGAATCAGGATGATTCTGCTTTTAATCGGGATTACCTTTCAACTTTTACCTTAAAAATACTTTTGCCTTTGAAAAACAGGAGGATTTCCATCCCGACAATAACCCGGATGGTTATGCCTTTGGTCGGGACA
>CAZVKP010000510.1:0-2792 GCA_964627635.1 uncultured Calditrichaceae bacterium
CGAACAGCTTCAAATTCTCCCTGAATATAAAATACTGGTAATTGGTGATGGAAAATTGGCACAGCTAATTGCCCAAGTCTTAAGTCTTTATACGGATAAACTCCTGGTAGTTGGCAAACACCAGGAAAAACTGGAATTGTTGGAGCCACTCAATATATCCACGGTGTTGTTGGAGGAATTAAATGATAACGATCAATCATTTCAGGTAGTGGTGGAAGCAACCGGTGATTGGACCGGCTGGGAAATGGCAGTGCAAAAAGTTGAACCAAGAGGATTTTTGGTGTTGAAAAGCACTTTTGCGGAATCCCATCAATTTAATCCCGCTCCTCTGGTTATCAACGAAGTTAATGTTATCGGTTCTCGTTGTGGACCATTTACCATTGCATTGCAACTGCTTCGGAAAGGGGTAGTTGAGACTCAGGATTTAGTCAGTAATACGTTCCCTTTCAGCCAATGGCAACAGGCATTTAAATTCGCTGAGAAATCCGATTCACTTAAGGTTTTATTAGAATTTGAATGATATTTTAATTGATGCTTAGATTTTTTCAACTATTTTTTCTGCGTATTAATTTGAAGAGAGATTACCAAGTTTGTAAAACATGAAAGTAACTTTTTTAGGCACCGGAACCTCGATGGGAATTCCCATGATTGGATGCAAGTGTGATGTTTGCCAATCGGGTGACCCGAAAGATAAAAGATTGCGGACTTCTGTTTGGATTCAAATAAATGGGAGAAACATTGTTATTGATACCGGTGTTGATTTTAGGCAACAGGCAGTTCGGGCGGGATTATCAACATTGGAGGATGTTTTATTTACCCATCATCATGTGGATCATATATTTGGTGTCGATGACATACGACCTATTAATATTCTTCAGCGAAAAACGGTTGAGATTTATGGAACTCGACAAACCATAAAACATATTAAGCGAATTTATTCCTATATTTTCAGTGGAGAAGATGCACTTTCGGATATTCCTAAAATTAATTACAGAGTATTTGATGAAAGTCCTTTTTTTATCGATCAGGTAAAAATAATTCCCATACCGTTGTGGCACGGAAAAATGAAAATTATGGGGTTCCGGTTGGGAAATTTTGCATATTGTACAGATATCAGTGGTTTCCCCGAGCAAAGTTATCCGCTGTTAAAAGACCTTGAAGTGCTGGTTTTAGGCGCGTTAAGGGATCGACCGCATCCCAATCATCTTACGATAAATGAGGCTGTCCGGGAGGCACAAAAAATCAATGCGAGAAGAACCTTTTTTGTACACATGAGTCATGAGGTAAGCCATCAACAATTGTTAGAACGGTTGCCCGAAAATATTTTACCTGCATTTGATGGATTATCTCTGGATATCAAAGGTGTATGAATAATAGTGATACATTGCCAAATCTAAGTTCAGTAAAAGTTAATGTCCCAAGTAAAAAAAGACTCTAACTCGGAAAACGGGTCCTCCACATCAGGAGGTATTCGCAAACTTTTTCAACATTCGGCTATATATTCCATCAGTACATCCGTGCAGCGGCTGCAAGGGCTCATCATGTTGCCGATTTACACCAGCACCAAGTATATTCCTGAACCAAGCGAATTTGGCAATTACGGTCTTATTTACACTTTTATTGCTTTCATGAACTTTGTCTATTTATATGGGATGGATTCTGCGTTTTTGCGCTATTTTTTTCTTGGTAAAAATTCGCGTAACTCGGTTTTTTCCACCACTTTTTTAGCATTGTTGAGTAGTGGTTTAACAACCAGTGTTATTTTGCTTGTTTTTGCTAATTCGTTATCCAATCTCATTCTTTTCAATTCCGGGTTGGCGCCATACATCCGGCTTGCAGCACTCATTTTATTTTTTGATGCTATTGGCAATTTGCCATATTTAATTCTAAGAGCAGAGGAACGACCTGTTACCTATACTACATTTCGTATGCTCAGATTTATTTTGGAACTGGGCTTGAATATACTATTTGTGGTTTTGCTACGTCAGGGCGTCCTGGGTATTCTTTATGCCAATCTTACCGCCTCGATTATCAATTTTGTAATATTGATGCCCTTTACATTTAAATATCTTCAGTTTTATGTGAACCGGTATTTATTTAAAGAAATGGTTACATTTGGCTTGCCTTTTCTTCCCAACGGTATTGCCTATATGGTTATTGAAATGGCAGACCGTTTTCTGGTCACAAAATATTTGGGCAAAGAGATCATGGCGTTTTATCATGCAAATTATAAATTTGCAACAGTCCTGCTGTTAATCATTGTGGGGTTTCGTAACGCCTGGCAACCGTTTTTTCTTAAAATAGCAGAAGAAAAAAATGCCAAACAAACCTATTCTCAAATATTCAACTACTATTTGTTTATCGCGGGTATAATTGCTATTTTCATGACCTTTTTTATTCGCGATATTCTAACATATCATTTTTTCGATGTGTTTTACCTGTTAGGAAGAAATTATTGGCAGGGAATTGACGTGATTCCCTGGATTGTTCTTTCGTATTTGTTTTTTGGTGTTTATGTGATTTTTACGCCTGCTTTCTACATCACCAAAAAAAGTAAATACATGATTATATTTACCGGAAGCGGCGCAGTGCTGAATATTTTGTGCAACATAATATTACTTCCACAAATCGGAGTTTGGGGAGCCGTGACTGCCACTGTTATTGCTTATTTCGCTATGGCGAGTTCTATTTTTGCAATTTCACAGAAAATTTATCCCATATCTATCAAATACAAAACGGTCCTCCCCATTTTACTCATGGTTGGTCTGGCTTATTTATTGTATTATATTTTC
>CAZVKP010000511.1:0-2774 GCA_964627635.1 uncultured Calditrichaceae bacterium
CCAATCTGTTCCCCTGCCGAAATTGACCCATTCAGTTCCATTCCATTTGGCAATGCCGTTCACCAGCTTATCTCCAGCCATTGTAAAATATCCACCAACATATAGTTCATTTTCAATAAAATTCATGAACCAGGGATCTCCATCAAGGCCATTCCCAAATTCAGACCACTTACTACCATCCCAAACAGCAATATGATCTGATGCACTTTCCCAGGTAAAATTCCCACCAGCATATAACCTATTATCGTGAAATGTTAGAGCACTTACGTAACCGTTAAACCCGTTTCCAACCGCTTCCCAGTTACTGCCGTTCCATTTGGCAATTCGATTGGCTACCTGACCACCTGCTTCTGTAAATCGTCCGCCCACATACAAATTATTATTAGCGATAATCATATCGAAAATCCAATTATTGACACCACTCCCTAAAGCTGACCAGGAAGAACCATCCCATAAAGCGACATTATTTACTGGTACTCCGCCTGCCTCGGAAAATTGTCCGCCGGCATAAACCGTATCGCCGATAACCGCAATTGCCATTACATATCCGTCTAATCCTTCTCCCAATGGTTCCCAGCTCGTCCCATTCCATTTGGCAATATGATTGGCAGGTTGTCCACCCGCCTCCGTAAAACCACCCCCTACATACACTTCACTTCCACTAACAACTACCGGATGAACATATCCATTTACTCCTCCCCCAAGAGAATGCCAATTTTCACCATCCCATTTTGCAATATTATTTACCGGTAATTCTCCGGCTTGGGTGAAATTCCCTCCCACATAGATATCATTGTCAAGTTGAGCGATCAACTCCACATTGCCATTTAGTCCTAAACCTTCTGTGGAAATCGTTCCATAAGAATTCCATTTGGAACCATCCCACTGAACGATGTAATTGACTAATTGACTTTCGGCATGGGTAAAATTTCCGCAAGCAATGAAGCCGGTCTCGGTCGCTAACAATCCAAATACAAAATTGTTCACTCCTCCCCCTGAAGAAAGATCATTTCCAACCGCAGACCAAGTATTATTGTGCCACAGGGCAATATTGTTGGCAGGTTTTCCGCCTGCTTCCCAAAAATCTCCTGCCACATATAAAGAATCTCCCTTAAAGCCGATTGCTCTAACAATACTGTTTACCCCTGAACCAAATCCTGACCATGAAGCTCCGTCCCACCGGGCAATATGGTTAACACCAATTTGATCCCCGGCATCTCCAAACCTACCGCCAGCATAAACATAATTCTCATCAACCTCAATATCATGAACATAGCCATTTACACCACTACCCAGAGAAGACCAGGAAGTGCCATCCCATTTTGCATTAAACCTGGCAGGTTCACCTCCTGCATATTCGAAGGCTCCGCCCACAAATAAATCATTGTTCCGTAATGCCATGGTTCGGACATAATAATCGGTTCCATCACCCAGAGATTGCCATGAACTGCCATTCCATTGGGCAATATGCTTAGCCGGTGTTTCCCCTGCTTCATCGAACAAACCACCGGCATAAAAAGTTGAGCCGGATCCATCCGCTTCCAGTGTGAATACTATCGCAGACTCGGGATCACCTCCAAGGAAAAAGCCATTACCAAAAGCCTTCCAATCGGATCCATTCCAGACGGCGATATTATTTGCAGGTTTTCCCCCTGCTTCGGTAAAATTACCGACTACCATAATACCATAACTGGTCACTTCAATATCATACACCCTTCCGTTAATACCACCCAGAAGCGGATCCCAATTGCTTCCGTCCCATTTTGCCACACCTGAATAATTCAAATCACCATTAAGGGCTTTAAAAGTACCACCGATATATAAATTGTTATTCTCATCAAAGACGGCAGTATAAACATAACTATCGAATCCATTGGCAAAGAAACGGTCATCCCAATAACGATCTTTAATATTCGATTGCTGAACTACTGGTAAATTGTGCTGTTTTTGTTGTTTATCCCAAATTGTATGAGGCATCTTTGTATCCATATTACGTGATGGTGCCATGATTCCATCCCCGGGAAAAATTTTCCCGGTGGACTGGTTATTTTGTGTAAACAAATCATTCTGAGATTGAATATTTCCAGTGAGAATAAAAATGATCAACAGATTGAATAATAAGGTTAACTTTTTCATTTTAAACATTCTCCTTTTTGAAAACAAAGCACATTTATGAATCCGACAGGGATTTGAGTACGCCATGGTCCAAAATATTTACAAAATTTAAGGTATCTGAGGATATTGGGGAGGCTGTCCGATTCCATCCCCGGCAGTTCCGTCTCCGTCACCCCCATTACTTTGCAACAAAACTGCAGCGGCGGCGCCACCCCCCACTAAAACCGCGCCTCCCACATACCATAACCAGTTGCTGCCTTCCTGGTAAGTTCCGGTAAGTTTTTGTGCCATGGTTTTAAATACTTTCAGCAAATCTTCACGATCCCCCCGGTATTCCTGATCCAGCGATTGTTCGATGCGTCCGGTGGAAACATTCACCATCCGGACTGTTACAAAGTAGGTGTTGCCTACTTTTCCGATATCTCCTACAATCATTTTTTCTGCTGCCAGCATTTTCCCGATTTCAACCGCACATTCCGCAGAATTACAGGCTCCGGACAGTGTAAAAGCCTGTTCTTTTAAAATGGATTCCATATCCGAGCGTTCGAGAACGTCATATTTTCGGGTTTTAATTAGCTCACTTCTGAATGCACTGGTTAGTGTTACCGCTTCTGGTGCACTGATTCCGGAAGTGACACTAAAATCCAGCACAGCCAATG
>CAZVKP010000512.1:0-2762 GCA_964627635.1 uncultured Calditrichaceae bacterium
ATTCAGCTTGTCATTTTGGTGTAAAGAGGAGGTGTAAATTTCACGCAATTTTCTAAGAATTTCAAATGCATTGTCATAGGCGCCAACCTGCAAGTAAAGTTCACTTAACCGTTCTAATACCGGCTCGCGATTTTCAAACTTCTGAGGATAAATATGAGAGATTCTCACCAGAAAATAAAAATGATGAGCAGCTTCCATTAATCTTCCCCGCTCGGCAAGAGATTCGGCTTCGGTTGGTGCTAAGATAATTGCCGACTCTAAGTGTCCTGCTTCATAAAGCAAATTAGATATTCTAAATTGAGGGCTTAATTGTTGATTATTTTTTAAGTGAAACAATACCATTAATATTTCTTTTAGCTCGTCGATGGGCACTTCATGTTGCAAGAATTTTTGCCATTTTTTACTTGAGATTGTTAAAAGAGAGTTTCCATGAATTTTCAGCGGACTTAAAATCCCGCCTTTGATCCAATTTTTAATTTTAATCACCGGAATATTCAATTTTTCAAAAATGAGAATTAAATCCTCTTCAAAAAACGGCTCTTCCAGACGGGAAAGGATAGCCAGCAATTTCTGCGTTGTCTTATCTTGGATGAAGAAGAAGCTGAAAAAAATATTGTCCCACTCGCCCGAAATCTTAGTTTTTTGTAATTTCTTTACATCGATATTTTCCTGACTACCCTCTTTTACCAGCGGTCGATAAACTGCCTCAAGAAGAAAACGAATTTTTAATGGATTACCGGCTGTTTTCAAATAGCAATGATTTGTTATGATCCTGGAATTCAATGCAGAAGTATCAAAATAAAATTTGATGCTTCTTTCAACTTCTTGCATGGATAGTTTATCGAGTAAAATTTCTTTCTGACCAGAAATTTGATGCTGAAATGGGCCATCCAAATCCAATGTAAAAAGAACAACTACTGAATGATAAGAAATCCTATTAAGAAAATTCTCCAACAATGCGAAATTAGCTCGATCAATCTGATGGATATTCTCAAATATCAAAATCAGATATTTTTCCACACTTAAATAATTTAATATGTCAAGAAAGACCTCTTCGTAAAAATCAATATTTTCATAAACCTGAATATGGGGATTCGAAAATTGTTCTTTGATATCCTGTTGAATATTGGGGTTAAATTTATTTAAAAAATTTTGAAATGCATCTGTGGAATGCTTAAATATATTATTTAAAGGCTTAAGCATTAAATCGGAATTGGAAAATCGTTCCACAGAAAAATCCCAATGATCCAATACAAAAAAGTTGTCGGGTAATTTTTCTATCAGGTTGGATACAAACTCCCGCTTTCCGATTCCCTCTTGACCCCGGATCACTGTTTTTAATGGTCGGTCAATGATAGGACGTTTCAGAAGTTCTAAAACATCATTTATAGCTGGTTCTTTGACCCATTGCATCTCAATATCCTTAAATTACAACCATTCTTTCACAAAATAGACTATTTTAGAGCGAATTTGAATTTTCTGTTTTACGGTGATTTAAAGTAAAATCATGGCAAATTGAATTTATAGAAATTTATAAATTACGAAATTTCTCTCAATATTGCTGTGAAATGCCGCAAAAAAGGAGGTTCGTAAACTAATTCCAAACCTTTTAAACGATTTACATTTTTTTGAATACGGACCAATGCATCTGCAACGTATTTGAGATGAGATGCAGTATAAACCCTGCGGGGAATAGCTAAACGCACCAACTCTAAAGATGGATATTTCCACTTATTTGTATCAGGATCTTTTGATGCAAACATTAAACTACCAATTTCAACTGCGCGAATGCCTGCCTCCCGGTATAGTGCAACAGTTAGTGCCTGCCCGGGGAACTGAGATTGCGGGATATGCGGTAAAAATTTCTTTGCATCCACATAAACAGCATGGCCACCAACCGGTTTAACAATTGGTATGCCGGCCTCCAATATTAAATTACCCAAATAGGCGGTATGATTTAAACGATATTTCAAATAATCCTCACTTACTACATCCTGCAGCCCTTTTGCAATTGCTTCCAGATCTCTGCCTGCCAGTCCACCGTAGGTAGGAAATCCTTCCCGCAATATCAACAAATTTTGAAGATTTTGATAGAGTTGTTCGTCATTCAGCGCAATAAATCCACCAATGTTCACCAAAGCATCCTTTTTGGCACTCATTAAACATCCGGCAGAATATGAAAACATCTCTTTAACAATTTCCTGGACAGTTTTATTTTGATATCCCGGTTCCCTCTCTTTAATAAAATAGGCATTTTCCGCAAAGCGTGCAGCATCGAAAAATAACTGAATTTGATGCCTTGTACAAATTTCACTAATCTGTTTGATATTTTCCATCGATACCGGTTGTCCTCCACCACTGTTATTAGTAATGGTCAGCAAAACCACCGGGATACGCGAAGTCCCGTATTTTTCGATGGCAGTTTTCAATTTTGCAGGGTCCATATTCCCTTTAAATGGATGTTCATTTTCGGGATTTAATCCTTCTTCAATCACACAATCTAAGGCAATAGACTTAAGGTATTCCACATTGGCACGAGTGGTATCGAAATGGATATTATTAGGGACCACATCCCCCTCTTTTAAAAGGGTACTAAAAAATACATTTTCGGCTGCCCTTCCCTGATGAGTCGGGAGGATATAATGAAAACCCATTAAGTTCCGTATTGTATCTTTAAGGTGATAAAAGTTTCGGCTTCCGGCGTAAGATTCATCGCCTCTCATCAGCCCGGCCCATTGACGGTCACTCATAGCGGAGGTACC
>CAZVKP010000513.1:0-2761 GCA_964627635.1 uncultured Calditrichaceae bacterium
AGAAATTTAACGACATGTATTAATATTTTAAACCAATAGTCTCTTCCCACATTATGTTAAAAATATCCGGCATTCTCAGGTCAATCGGAGAATGCCGGAAAACATAAAAATTCTTATTAAAAATTAACGATTCAATTACTTCAGAAGTATCATACGTTTGGTGATCAATGCATTCTCTCCTTTTAGCTGATAGAGATATACACCGGTGGCTACCATATTACCGGAATCGTCACGACCATCCCAGAGAACATTGTAGGTTCCGGGAGCTTTTACTTCATTTACCAAAGTTCTGATTTTCTGACCCAAAGCATTGTAGATATTTAACACAACCCTGTCACGTTCCGGAACTTTATACTGAATAATAGTCTCCGGATTGAACGGATTGGGATAGTTCTGGAACAATTGATAATCATTGGTCAGTGTAATTGACTCTCTGCCCGGTTCATGGATAGCAACCACCTGAGGTGTCACTTCCGTAATAGTAAAGTCATCGTACCATGCCGAGCCGGTGGGGAAAGATGTAAAACGGGCTCGCATACTCACACCCCCTGCTTCCAAAGGCGCCTGAGCAACATAGGTATAATGCGTCCAACCGGTCGAAGAATCCCGCTGATCTACATAGAAGAACTGATCTCCGCCAACCAAGTCCCAAGCCTCTCCTATCGGTGATTTGTGGAAGAAGAAAGTTACACCTAACCGATAATTATCTCGCCAATCCGTCACACCAGCAGGATAATACACGCTATCGGTGTTTACACCATCAGTCTTCACCCATACACCAATCTTATACCATTTGCCTTCCTGGGCTGGGGCAGGTTCACTGTAGAATACCATCTCATCATCGGCAGTATCTTCCTCTTTTAACAACACACTGTAATCTCCGCTATGAGCCGCCGTATCCGGAACAATCCCCGCTTGTCCGATCTTCGCTGTGCTGGTCCAGAACATCCAGCCTTCCGGGGTCTCCATATCCGCATTGAAAATACCAAGTGACCATGGATCGGTCCAGCAGTCCACATTATCAAACCATACCGTTCCGGTCGCATCCTTCATCATCACCGGCATTATGATCACTTCATCCGGCTCACTGGGTACCAATACACCGTCTTCATACTTGGTCCAGTCCGTATCCGTAACACTCTGATCCACCGCAACAAACTTCTCCACTAATAAATTACCACCCGAATAAAACTTATACCACACACCAATCGAATCACCGCCACTGGGTGAGGTGTTCACACCACTGGTCTTTGCCCAAATACGTAGCGTATAAAGCACATCGCCACCAGCGTTGTTCCAATACAAATCCGCATTGTTGTCGCTCTGCCAACCGACCATGTCGCTGGTGGAACCGCTCTTCTCAATCTTTATAGAACGCTTGCTGGGCAAATCCGTCGCCCACGGATTGGGGGCTGCCGTGTCACTGGCCCAGGTTAATGTCCCCTCTCCCTCGTTATACATGTTCCAAAATCCCGGCGAATAGGTCTCTAAATCACCGTTCACCAGGAGATTGGTGTCCTGGGAAGAAACCACACCAATCAGGCCAAAACACAGTAAACCAATTAAAACATAGTTAAAATTAAATCTCATTGCTACCTCCTTTAAATGGTTAAACGATTAATTAATTAAAAAGAAAAGACATTGGTTTATAAAAACCCTTTCGAAAATTATTTTAATGTAAAGGACATGTTGATTTTCTGACAATTAGTTCTACCGGGATCAATATTTTTCTGGGTGATAAATTTTTATCCTTTAGAATCTCAACCATGAGTCGCATGGCTTCAACTCCCATATCTACTTTAGGGACTCGCATAGTTGTAAGAGGAGGATCTAAGGAGAGATTTGCTTCAACATCATCAAAACCAATCAAAGAGATCTGTTCAGGTACCTTCAATTTCTTCATTTTTAAGTACTCTAACACACCTAATGCCATGGCATCATTACAGGTAAAAATTGCCGTTAAGTCATTAGATTGCCGGAAGAGTTTTTCTGCGGAGAGATGACCGTATTTTCTGGATGGGTATGGGGCATCCATCACTGTGTAGGAATCTTTAAATGGGATATTCGACTGCTCCAATGCCATTTTATATCCTTGAAATCGATCTCGGATACTGGGATGCTCAATATCACCTCCAATAAAAGCGATATTTTTATGGTGACAATTAATCAAATGCTGGGTTGCTTTGAACCCACCATCTATATTATCTATTACCACAACAGGATAATTTCCCTGGGGTGGATAGTAATCCACTAACACCATCGGAACTTTCATTTCACTTAGACGATCGATCATACAATTCGCAATTTTTCCTGCCAAAATAATTCCGTCAATATTTTTTTCAAGAACAAACCGCGGCATCGGATCGTCTTCTTTAAAATTGGAAGGTATGGTGGTAAGAAGTATGTAATATTCTTCTTCACGTGCTTTAAATTCGGTGCCTAAAAATATCTGAGTGTAAAACGGTTCCGATCTCGAAAAATGATCATCTGTCACAATAAATCCTATATTCCCACTGGTTTTTGAGACAAGACCTCTGGCTGACCTTGTCGGATGATAATTTAATTCCTTTATGGCTTTAAGTACTTTTCGTCGGGTGTCCGGGGTAATACGGTTATTGTCATGTATAACGAGAGAAACTGTCGCGACTGAAACTTGTGCGTTTTTTGCAACATCTTTTATGGTTGCTGCCATTCAAGCTACCCGGTTAAACGTTTAACTCAAAAGAATATAATATTTTGTTCTAAATTTGTCAAGAAAATT
>CAZVKP010000514.1:0-2759 GCA_964627635.1 uncultured Calditrichaceae bacterium
CCGGAATAATTACCCCCAGTGAGGGATGACCGATTCTGGTGGTTTGCTGCAATATCATTATCGCATACATATTAATCTTCTCCGTTATGATGTTTTCGATATGAATACCAGGCTAAAACCAGTCCCAAAAAAGATGCTAAATAGGCGATTGTCATACCGATAACCATTGCGAATCCTTTATCCATGATGCTTCCCCCATCGGGCTTTTTTCTCAAGTTCTTCTAAATAATCTTTTTGTTTTTTTATCTTTTATTTTAATATTCACTATAACGATTCATGTAATAAGTGTTCATAATGGAGGCATTATGAAATTAAATATCTCAAGCCATCACAGCATTCACTGTTTTTCTGCCAAATTCGCAATCTTTTTCAGCATACTCGTTGTAATTTTATTTATCATGATAAAACCTACTTTTTCACAAGGATTATTCAAAAATCAATCCAATATCGGTAAAATTAAACTTCCGGGTTCCGCAGACTATAATTCCCAAAATCAAACGTATACCATAACAGGCAGTGGGGAGAATATGTGGGGGAATGAAGATGCTTTTTTCTTTCTGTGGGATGAAACAGAAGGCGATTTGACTCTGCAAACCGATATCGAATGGAAGGGAAAAGGGAAGCATCCCCACCGAAAAGCGGGATTGATGATGCGGGCTGGACTTGAACCGGATGATCCTTACGTGGATGCGGTGATCCACGGTGATGGCTTGATTTCCCTGCAATACCGGGAATCAAAAGGAGAAAAAACCATGGAGGTTCAAGCACCTGTTAAAGCGCCGGCAACCCTCCGTTTTGAAAACACCGGTGCCCAATTTACGCTTTCCTATGCAAAAGAGGATGATGTTTTTCATCCGGTCGCAACAATATCGGTTGATTTGCCGGACCGTAAATTTGCCGGTCTGGTGGTGTGCTCCCACGACTCTACCGTCCGAGAAACTGCCGTTTTCTCCAACGTCGTTTTTGAACAGCATGGCGTCTTTCCGGATGAAAAAAGAATTGTGGAAAGCACTTTAGAAACTGTAGATATCGAGACCGGTATCCGGACCATTATCAGACGTGCCAAAGAACATTTCGAAGCACCAAACTGGAGTCCCGACGGCAAGTCGTTCATCTACAACAAAGAGGGAAAAATATATTCATTACCGGTTTCCGGCGGAGAACCACAAGCGATCAATACTTTCTTTGCCACAAATTGCAATAATGATCACGGGCTTTCACCGGATGGGAAAACGTTAACCATCAGCCATCATCAAAAAGGAGTATCGTTGATTTACACTCTGCCGGTAACCGGCGGAAAGCCCCAACAGGTTACCGAAAAAGGACCATCCTATTGGCATGGATGGTCACCGGACGGAAAGACGCTGGCATACTGTGCTGAACGAAACGGCGAATACGACGTCTATACCATTCCGGTAAAAAGCGGCACTGAAACCAGGCTGACCACTGCACCGGGTCTTGACGACGGACCGGATTATTCTCCCGACGGGCAATACATTTATTTCAATTCGGTGCGCACCGGTCAAATGAAAATCTGGCGCATGAAAACTGACGGTTCGGAACAGACGCAAATAACGCCGGATGATGATTATGATGATTGGTTTCCACACCCTTCTCCGGATGGTAGATGGATTGTATTTCTTTCCTATCATAAAAGTGTGGAAGGACACCCACCCAATAAAGATGTGGTGCTGAGAATTATGCCGATCAACGGTGGGCAACCAAAAATTCTGGCAACCCTGTTTGGAGGTCAGGGAACCATTAACGTACCCTCCTGGTCGCCGGACAGCAAACAGGTTGCCTTTGTCAGTTATCGGTTAGTTGCACCGTGATCTAATTATCAATCCATAAAACCAATGATGAAAGGGAGATAAAAAATGCTTGATTCTGAATTTTCGAGAAGAGAGTTTATCAAATTTATGGCGGTGAGTGGGGCTACCTTTTCTTTACCCGGATTCAATCTATTTGCACAAGAGTGGGAACCGGCGAACATTGGCATCCAGCTTTATACAGTGCGGAAAGAGATTGAAAAAGACTTTGAAGCCACCATCCGAAAAATCGCGGATATGGGATATGTGGGAGTGGAAACCTACTTCTTGCCGGAGTATATTTCTATGGAACGGGCTGGCAAACTGTTCAAAAAAGTCGATCTAAAAGTATTGGGATGCCACTGTGAGTTACCGGTTGGCAAAGACCGGGAAATTGCCTTGCAAATGGCAGAAGCCTACGACAGTGACCGCATGATTTACCACGGCTGGCCGGAAGACGACAAATATAAAAACCTGGAAGCTGCCAAACACACCACAGAACTGTATAACGAAGCGGCAGCATCTTTGAAGAAGGAGGGACTGCGGCTGGGATTACACAATCACTGGTGGGAGTTTGAAAAGAGAGATTCGTTCACCCCATTTTATTATTTGCTGGAAAATTTGGACCCGAATATTTTTTTTGAGATCGACGTCTATTGGGCAAAAACCGGTGGCGCATATCCGGTGAAGGTTGTGAAGGAATTCGGAGCCCGTGCACCGTTGTTGCACATCAAAGACGGTCCGGCAAAGAAAGGGGATTTAGCATACCAACAGGTTCCGGCGGGCGAGGGAACTGTGTATTTTCCGGCAATCGTCAAAGCAGCAGGCAACCACACGGAATGGATGATTGTTGAATTTGATGAATATGCAGGTGACATTTTCGAAGGCGTTCAAAAAAGCTATAGATCGGAAGAGCACACGTCTGAACTCCAGTCACACTTGAATCTCGTA
>CAZVKP010000515.1:0-2755 GCA_964627635.1 uncultured Calditrichaceae bacterium
AGGTTATTGATGGCTCCACCGGTGAACCTTTACCCGGAGTAAATGTAGTAGTGGAAAATACTACTTATGGGGCAGCAACCGATATGGATGGGACGTATCTTATTTTGGGTATTCCACCCGGAACCTATTCCGTGCGAGCGATAATGATTGGATACCGGGAAATGTTGGTTACTGATGTGAAGGTCAATGCGGATAAAACCACTCAGATCAATTTTGAGCTGCGTGAAACCTCACTGGAATTGGGCGAAACCATTGAGGTCACTGCGGAAAAGCCCATGGTGAGAAAAGACCTCACCTCTAGCGAATCCAGTGTGGACAGGGAAACTATTGAAAATCTGCCGGTTGAGAACTTTACCGACGTGGTGAATCTTCAGGCTGGTGTTGTGGAAGGCCACTTTCGTGGAGGCCGCTTAGGTGAAGTCTCTTACATGATTGATGGCATGCCGGTGAACGATGTTTATTCCGGCACCTTTGCAATCGAGGTGGAAAATAATTCCATTCAGGAGCTCAATGTTATTAGTGGTACCTTTAATGCGGAATACGGACAAGCCATGTCCGGGGTGGTCAATGTGGTGACCAAAGAAGGAACCAAAGAATATAATGGAAATGCAACAATTTACGGCGGTGATTACCTCAGTGCTCATGACAATATTTTCTGGAATATTGATGATGTGAATCCCATTTTGAATTTTCAAGGAAATCTCAGCGGCGCTGTTCCTGGCCTGGGAAATAAACTTACCTTTTTTGCCAGCGGGCGTATTTTTCAAGACGATGGTTACATTTATGGGAAGAGAGTATTTGTACCATCCGATCATTCCGATTTTTCGAAAGAGAATTCTGAGGATTGGATTATAGAAAGTCGTGGCAGAACTTTTTCTTTTAGCGAAGAACGGGCGCAAGAACTGATTGAAAACGCAGAAGATATTTCAATGAACAAAAACGAACGGTACACTGGTACATTAAAATTGACATATCGGGCAACCGATACCGATAAGATTAATGTGGAAAGCATTTATCAGCTTAGAGATTGGCGTGAATACGATCATCGTTTCAGGCTTAATCCGGAAGGAAATTATGAAAGAAATCAGTGGGGGCTAACCACCAATGCCCACTGGAATCACGTTTTTAGTGCCCGAACCTTTTTGGATGTGAGATATTCCTACTTTTTTACACGATATAATCAATATGTGTACGAGGATCGATTTGATGAGCGCTATGTTCCCGATACTCGTTTACAGGACACCGGTGCAAATGCCTTTCTCAGCGGTGGACAACAAATGTGGCATTTCGACCGGAGCACAACAACACATACCATCAAACCGGATTTAACAAGTCAGTTTACCGATCACCATCAAATTAAAGCTGGTCTTGAGATAAAATTTCACCGGTTATGGCTGCATGAATTTGAAGTTATTCCGGAAGTTCCCAATCGTATTGCGCCAA
Organism: uncultured Calditrichaceae bacterium; assembly: GCA_964627635.1. Taxonomy (GTDB): domain Bacteria; phylum Calditrichota; class Calditrichia; order RBG-13-44-9; family RBG-13-44-9; genus CAZVKP01. The sequence continues at coordinate 1,444 of CAZVKP010000515.1, forward strand.
TTACTGCTTTTAATAATAACCGTTATCTTCACCACCCAGCGGAATATGCCGGATACTTTCAAGACAAGATGGAATTCGATTATATCGTTGTAAATGCCGGCATCCGGTTTGATTATTTTGATCCCGATGCAGGTGTTCCTAAAGATTTTACAAGGCCGAGTAGCTCGGAATTGAAAAATGCAGAGAGCAGCTTTCAGATAAGTCCCCGCTTGGGAATTGCTTATCCCATATCCGAGAAAGGCGTAATTCACGTTTCGTACGGACACTTTTTCCAAACGCCAAACTTTTTCTTTCTATATACCAATCCCGAATTTGATATTTTCCCGCTACAAAGCACTCCTTCTCCGCCGCCTCAGTCACTAATAAATACAGTGGGAAATGCCGACCTGGAGCCGCAGAAGACAGTTATTTACGAATTGGGACTTCAGCAGCAATTGGCAACAGATTTTGGTATTAATGTAACTGCATTTTATAAAGATATACGAAATTTACTGGGAACCCAGGTATTAGAAACCATACAAGGTTTGAAATATGCCCGTTATATTAACCGGGATTACGGATTTGTTAGGGGAGTAACAGTTGAATTTGAAAAACGATATTCACATTCAATTAGTGCCTCAGTTGATTATACCTATCAAATTGCAAAAGGGAATGCTTCAGATCCCAACAATGCCTTTCTGGATGCTCAAACAGATCCGCCCAAGCAAACTGAAAAACAGTTGGTACCGCTTGATTGGGATCGTCGACATCAAATAAATGCTACTATCACTCTGGGAAATCCCGGCCGTTATGCCTTAAGTCTTATTGGACGATACGGGACAGGCTTGCCTTATACCCCCACCTTTCAGAACGTGCAAACGGCGTTTGAAAATAGCGCCAGGAAACCGGATGATTTCAATGTTGATCTCTATCTTTACAAAGACATAGAATTGCTTAGTATGAAATATTCTTTCTTTGTACGGGTATTTAATTTATTTGATCAATTGAATGAAGATAATGTTTTTTCAGACACCGGACGAGCAGGGCATACCCTGGCACCATTATATGTGGGAGGATTGCGTCCCAGAGGCCTGAATACCCTTGATCAATATTTTACACGTCCGGATTTTTATTCTGAGCCGCGCCGGATTCAAATAGGTTTAGAGTTAGAATTTTAAAAAATGGGTTGAAACATGAAATCATTCTCAGCATTTATATTTTTCCTTGGATTCTTTTTGGTTTTAATTCAACAAGGTTATGCGCAACGTGAGCCAGATCCCAATGTAGGTAATCCGGAACTGCGAAGGCAGGGAGTAATGGATGGTAATTTAGT
>CAZVKP010000516.1:0-2749 GCA_964627635.1 uncultured Calditrichaceae bacterium
TCGAATCCGCCCGCCCCGACATTTCTTACCCATCCGGTAATATCCGGGTGGGTTCGTTATATAATGCATCCGTTGAAAATCGGATTGTTCATCTAAAATAGGATGGAGAGTCTTTTCATGGGCTATCCTTTTAAAAAAATTGAAAAGAAATGGCAAAAACGCTGGGAAGAAAAATCAATTCATGTGACTGATTTGAACCAGCTTGAGAATAAATGCTATACCTTGGTGATGTTCAGTTATCCCTCTTCTGACAAATTGCATTTGGGTCACTGGTTTAACTATGGTCCCACGGATACTTGGGCGCGCTTTCGCAGAATGCGTGGATACAATGTTTTTCAACCGATGGGATTTGATTCTTTCGGACTTCCCGCTGAAAATTATGCAAAGAAAACCGGCGGACACCCCAAGGATATCACCGAAACCAACATATCATTCATTCGAAATCAATTAAAGTCTATCGGTGCCATGTATGACTGGAACAAGGAAGTGGTGACCAGTCGTGAGGATTATTACAAATGGACCCAATGGATATTCCATCAACTTTACAAAAAGAGCTTAGCCTATCGAGCGAAAGCGCCGGTAAATTGGTGCCCATCCTGCGATACTGTTTTGGCAAACGAACAGGTTACCCCGGAAAATACCTGTGAGCGTTGTGGTTCTACAGTTCAGAAAAAAAATCTTACCCAATGGTTCTTTAAAATTACAGCTTATGCGGAACGGTTATTGGATGGATTAAAAAATATTGACTGGCCGGAACGCACTAAACTAATGCAGCAGAATTGGATTGGTAAGAGTATCGGGGTGGAAATCAGCTTTTCACTGGATTTAGACCCTGAGAAAAAATTTAATGTATTTACCACCAGACCGGATACACTGTACGGCGTGACATATATGGTTTTAGCTCCCGAACATCCATTGGTGGAGGAAATTACAACACCACCACAAAAGAGAACTGTTAGTGAATATGTTCAGAAAGCGATTCAGGAAAGTGAAATTGAAAGAACTTCTACCATACGGGAAAAAACAGGTGTATTTACCGGGGCATTTGCAATTAACCCAGTAAGCCAGGAAAGAGTACCGATCTGGATATCTGACTATGTATTACTTTCTTATGGCACAGGAGCAGTAATGGCTGTTCCGGGACATGACGAGAGAGATTTTGAATTTGCCACCAAATTTGAATTACCCATTCGTAAAGTAATTTTGCAGCCGGGCACCAAGGAAGAAGACCCTTTATTGGAAGCTTATACCGATCCCGGCATTATGATCAATTCGGGGCCGTTCACCGGATTAAAATCGGAAAAGGGAATTGAAAAAATTTCAAATTGGTTAGAAGAGAAGGGTAGTGGTTCCCGCAAAATAAATTATAAATTAAGAGATTGGTTAATATCCAGACAACGATATTGGGGAGCACCAATTCCCATCATCTATTGTGAAGATTGTGGCGAAGTACCCGTTTCTGAAGAAGATTTACCTGTCGAATTACCATATAATGTTGATTTGCAGGTAACCGGAGAGTCTCCCCTCCGGCAAAACAAAGAATTTCAGCGAACAACCTGTCCCAAATGTGGAAAAAAAGCTGAGCGTGAAGCTGATACCATGGATACTTTTGTGGACTCTTCCTGGTACTTCTTGCGATATTTGTCCCCGCAATTAGAAAATGAACCATTCGATCAGGTTACGGTCAATAACTGGTGTCCGGTGGATATGTATGTTGGTGGACATGAACATGCAACTATGCATCTGCTCTATGCCCGATTTATATCCATGGTACTGCATGATTTAAAATATATTAATTTTGAGGAACCGTTTTTCGCCTTAAGACATCAGGGAATGATTAAAGGTCCGGATGGTTTCCGAATGAGCAAAAGTAGAGGGAATGTGGTGAATCCGGAAGAGTATCTTGAAATGTATGGGTCCGATGCATTTCGATGTTATTTAATGTTCGGTTTTGAGTTTGAAAAGGGCGGTCCCTGGAGCGATGAGGGAATTGCTTCTCTGGATCGTTTTTTAAACCGTATTTGGCGATTATTTGAGAATTATGGTTGGGTTTTTGAAAACCAGGATGAGGTCGGTGAATTAAGTGAAGATGAAACTGAATTAAATAAAATTTTACATCAATCCATTAAAGGTGCCACTGAAGATACCGAACGGTTTCATTTCAACACCTCCATCAGCCGGATGATGGAACTGGTTAACGGTCTTTATAAATATACCGGAGACAGGTCCAATGATGAATTACACCAATCGTTTTTGAGAGAGGTATTAACAAACCTTAATCTGTTAATTGCTCCATTTGCCCCGCATTTGGCAGAGGAATTATGGGAAAGAAGTGGGAAAGCCTTTAGTATATTTGATCACTCCTGGCCAGAATTTGATCCTTCCGCATTAGAGGAAGATGTAATTAATTACGGTGTATTGGTTAACGGAAAGGTTCGTGCACAGTTGCAAGTTCCCAGAGATCTCGCAAAAGAAGAGATTGAAGAGAGAGCATTAAAAACCGGACGTATTCCTGAGCTGATTAAAGGAAAGACTATTCGAAAGATAATAGTTGTTCCTGGGAAAGTGGTAAATATTGTTGCAAATTAAAATCTTAATTTCCCAATTGTGCAATTATACGATTAGATGAATATGATTATATAATTACATCATCTCTTTGTATTATTATGCAATTGCACTACTTTGACCCTCCCCCTTGCATCCCCCTCCCTAATGCATTAGGGAGGGGGAATGTGGGGGTGGGTCAGAA
>CAZVKP010000517.1:0-2726 GCA_964627635.1 uncultured Calditrichaceae bacterium
CTCACCACTGAAGTAGGATATTCCGTAATCGATTTGGAACCTCAGACTGTCACTTTTATTTCAAGGGACACTTTATTCGTTAGCTTAACTCAAGGCATCCAGATTGTAGAAGGTTCGGTGGAAGTGACCGATCAATCTGGTGCGACGGTCGATCCCAATAATTATGAGATCGATCCGGTGAGTGGAAGGATCCGGGGCAGCTCGGAAAACGCTTTACCTGCAGGTGAAGAGTTTACGGCAACCTTCAGAATAAAACCGGTTGCCGGCAGTACCGCCAAACAGGGTGAAGACAGTAATCCGGTATTCGATGGAATTAAAATTTTTGTTCAGGACGAAGAAACTGCCCTAAGTCCACTTGTGACTGAAGGTGGAAAAAGTGGTTTTAAATCGATAGAAACAAATACCAATTTTAGTGATGAATTTACCCAAATTGGATTGGCAGAAGCCGGAAATTTTGCACCGTTTCCCGCCAATTTTGAGATTCGGTTCAGTGATTATGATACCACCGATGCCGGCGATCTGGTGAGTCCGGTTGATACAGCAAAAATTACCAACGTACAAACCAATTTTGAAATTATAGATACCGAGACCGGTGAAAGGGTAGATTTCTTCATTAATGAGGTAAGCGGATTGAGAAATCAAAGGTGGGATTGGCAGGAAACCATTATAATTCTGAAACCGAATTTCCAGCAATTTACCGAGACCACCTATCAGGTTAAGTTCTCGCCGCCGGCAGACACATTGGAGTCCAGCTCCGGTGAAAGGGACAGTGTGGTGGTGGACGATCCGATTTATCCCGGAAATGGAGATGTCTTTCTTCTATTCTCAACCAAACCGTTCGACACTCAGGACATGTATTCATTTACCACAAAAGCGGCTGAATTCGAAAATGATCAGGTGAGTAATCCACTGGATGATGTAATTGTAGTTCCCAACCCTTATATTGCATTCAGCCCGGCGGAGATTGCCGGAGTGAGAACCGGGGACCGGGACGATCGTCGAATTGAATTCAGAAATTTACCGCCAAAATGTACTGTTAGAATTTACACCATTGTAGGTGAATTGGTGGACACCATAGAAAAAGATAATGTACAAAATTTTGTTACCTGGGATCTTCTGACAAAAGAATCGCAAGAAATTGCTTATGGCGTCTATATTTATCACATTGATGCGCCGGGGGTGGGAGAGAAAATCGGACGATTTGCTGTCATTAAGTAACAGTTTAGTCTTAATATAACTTTGGATCGATCGGCAATGGTTATAGTAAGGGTATTTTTCTCAACTTTAAAACAGAGAGACGTAGTATGAAACAAATGAACAGGAAACTGTTTATCTCAACGATTTTAGCCATATTCATTTTAATAAGCCTATCTTTTGCACAAACCGGTTCGCAACAGGTTTCTTCTATTAATCGGGTTGGAACAACTGCAGGCCAATTTTTGAAAATAGGTGCAGGTGCTCGTCCAATTGGTATGGGTGGGGCATATAGTGCTTTGGCAACCGATATCCTGGCTGTTTACTGGAATCCGGCAGGGCTTGCCAAAATTGTGGGAAATGGAGAGGCAACCTTTAATCATTCCGATTGGTTAGCGGAAACCGATTTTGACTTTGCGGCATTTTCTCTTAATTTAGGAACCATCGGCTCCGTAGGTGGGCATATTACCTCTTTCAGAACACCGGAACAGGCTGTAAGAACAATTGACAATCCCGAAGGCACCGGACAAATGTGGGACGCAAATATGGTTTCACTCGGTTTAACATATGCCAAGGTTTTAACAGATCGCTTTTCCATTGGATTCACAGCAAAATATATACAGGAGACTATTTTTAACGTAACTTCTAAGGGTGCGGCTGTTGATATCGGGATATTATATAACACCCCGGTGGAAAGTATAACACTGGCAGCGGCGATTTCTAATTTTGGGACAAAGTTAAAACTTGATGGCAGGGATCTCTTTTTCAATGAAGATCCCGCACAGGTTCAAGGCTCTGTGGACGAAGTTCCCGCTGAATTTCGAATGGAAAGCTTCGACATGCCTTTAATCATGAGATTTGGGTTAGCATGGGAAGCATTCCGCGATCGGAATTTCCAGTTGACTCTTGTTGCAGATGGGACCCAACCGAATGACAATTCCGAGCATATTAATAGTGGTGTGGAATTAGGCATAAAAAATGTGCTGTTCCTTAGAGGTGGATATAAAGCATTATTCTTGGAAGACAGTGAGCAAGGCCCAACATTTGGCGCCGGTTTGCAGTACGATGCTGTTGGTACCAATTTAAATTTCGATTTTGGATGGGCGGACTATGGACGTTTGGAAAATGTTAAATTTGTGTCCTTCGCTATTCGTTATTAAATTAAGTATTTAAGTTCTTAAAATTAATTAAACTTTAAACCGTTATTGAGAAAGGGGGCGATATTCAGCAAATACGGATTTATTTCCTGGCCTTTTGTCCAGGATCTTATTTCTCTAGTTAACCCAAAATTTAGGAGGTTAGTATGAGCCGTATTTTAAAGTATTTTTTGGTAATTTCTGTTTTAGTTCTCACCGTCGTTTCACTCAGTTTTGCACAGCGCTTTGATCGAACTGCGCAACTACTCCCGAATCCGGATTTGGAAGTGGGTGGATTTGGAAATGTTGTGGCAGGTGTGGATCATGATGGAGACGGTTATAAGGAAGTTTATTTTGTAAATAACGATTGGCAGGATGCTATTGGAAAAGACCTGG
>CAZVKP010000518.1:0-2723 GCA_964627635.1 uncultured Calditrichaceae bacterium
TTTTACTTTTGAGATCAGCGGACTGGCCATCATTTCTCCCAGGTTCAGACAACCTTCTACAAATCTACACTTTTCGGGATAAACACTTCCTACTCGTAAAATGCCCATTGGCTTTTCCACTTCACAGATAGCATCTCGGGGACAAAAATGGGCACAGGCTCCGCAGCTGTGGCACATTTCCTCGAACAGAAGCACTTGCCCGGGCAGCACTGTAATCGCATTATATTCGCACACCCGGGCACACTCACCGCAAAAATCGCAATGATTGTAATTGATTTCCGGTATCAACCGACCGACGGTTTCTTCTTTTTCAATATCCGGATTCAGAAACAAATGTCCATTGGGCTCTTCCACATCGCAATCCAGATAAACCGCATTTTCTACAGAAAGCACCAGATTGGTGGCAATGGTGGTTTTCCCGGTACCGCCTTTTCCTGATGCCACAGCGATGATCATCGTTCTTCCTCACTTAAAACAAGTCATTTTACTTACTGTAATATTTTGTTGGAATGCTGGAATATTGGAGTGTTGGAGTTCATTGCCTGATAATTCCAATATTCCATCACTCCATCGATTTATTACTCCAATACTCCAACTCTCCACTACTCCATTATTCCATCATTCCGTTTCCTCAATCTTCCCATCACTCCCTGACTCCACTAATTGTTCGCTTCAGCCCAAACATCCTTCTCGGGGATTCAGTGTTGGCAATCCCCCTGATGTCCTGCACACGGTTCATAACCCTGAAATTCTCCCTGCAGATACCCATAGATTGCATCCACAACTTTTGCGCCGGGTGCGGTTACTACTTCGATGTCAAAATTGTTAAAATTTGTGATTGCCCGTCGTCCCATTCCACCGGCGATAATCACATTGGCACCCAATTCTTTAACATAAAAAGGTAATTCACAGGCGCCACCATGTTGCCCCAGTAGGGGATTAAGGTAACTTTCTTCTTTAACCACTTTTTTCTGTTCATCAACATCGTACACCATGAAGCGAGAGCAACGTCCGAAATGATCGGACACTTGTATGTCTCCCTCAGAAGAATCCATGACGGTGATAGCAATTCGTTTCCACATTTTTCAAAACTCCTTAATTTTATTTTTTAGTGAAAGAATTCGCATGATTGAGTATTATTTTTTATTCATCTGTTCCAATTTTTGGTTCAGCTCTCTAAGTCGTTCTTCGATATTGCTGATTTCTTCTTTGATCCCCTTGATTTCATTTTGATCGGAAGTGCTATCGTTGTGTCTATCACTGTTTGACAACTGTGATTGGCTAACATGGCTTGCTCTTTTTCCATGTCCCCCGGTAGGTTGTTTAACCGGGGTTAATCGGTCATTTCTCCAGGCATCGATCATATCCTGGACTGTTCCCTGAACTCCTTCAAATATTTGAACCCCGGCAGCTTCCAACACCCGAAATGCATTCGGTCCACAGCTTCCGGTAATCACCGCCTGTGCGCCTTTTTCCAGCACCAATTGAGCCGATTGAATTCCTGCGCCGCCACCAACAGTGACATTCGGATTGGGTATCGCTTCAAACTCGGCTGAGCTGGAATCGACCACAACGAAGAAGCCTGCTCGCCCAAACCTGGGATCCACATCTGCATTCAAATTTCCCTCAACAGCCGAAACTGCAATCTTCATCATTTGCCTCTTTTTTTAGTCATTAATAATCATATACAAAGGTAAAAGGTGAAAGTCTAAAGGATAAAATTTGAAAGCGAATCCATCACTCAACACTTTTGCCTTTTTACTTTTACCTTAAAATCCTTTCATTTCATTTAATGGTTCCATCTATTTCGTCTACCTCCGCAGGGAAACCCACCTCGTCCCATACCAAAGACCGGAAATTTGCGCTCTGAATTTTTGGGATACTCTTCAGGATTTTTTCCAAGCCATGAAAATTTTCTGCGCCAAAATCCCATTCCCGGACCGTTTGGTGTGCCGGTTCTAAAAGGTCCTGTTCCATCAAATCCTGGCATTTTATGTTCTCCTTTTTATGTTAATGACAATCATTTTCATTTATTATAAAAAAATTTTATGTCACGCTGCGACAATTACCACACGTCCCATAAAACTGAATGACATGACCATTGATCTGAAAGTCGTGTTTTTCCGATAACGTTTGTTCGACTTTTTTAAGCAATTCGATCTCTTCATGTACAAAATCATCATAATCAATGATCCGCTTGCAATTTGTGCAGACCAGGTGGTGATGATGCCCCGGTTTCTGTGAATTTTGAATCAGCTCGTAACGGCTTCTGCCATCACCAAACTGGAACCGGGAAATGATTGCCATTTGTTCCAGGAGTTCCAATGTGCGATAAACAGTGGTAAGACCGACATTGGGATAGACTTTGTGAACCCTCATGTAAATGTCCTCGGCAGAGAGATGTTCATTCGTCCCGCTCAGCACATCAAGTATCATTTTGCGTGGTTCGGTGAATCGTAATCCCCGCTGCCTGAACCGACCATGCCATTCTTGTTTTCGTCTTCTTCCCATATTTCTATTTCTTAATGAAAATGGTTTCCATTAACAATATATCGTATGACAAGAAATTTGTCAATAAAAAATAATTTTTTTATACAATTTGCAAATGAAATAGTTGTCTGATAAACACTTAAAAGATAAAAAATTAAATGATTGTAACCTTTGCTCAGCAGAGTGTAATAATAAAAAATAAAAAGTATAAATTTGTGTTTAAACCTCATCCC
>CAZVKP010000519.1:0-2709 GCA_964627635.1 uncultured Calditrichaceae bacterium
TATTAAAAGTACTTTATGAACAGCGCAAGATAAGTTTTGAAGATTATCTTGATTATTTTGGATTTTTATCTTCTTATCGGTTTCGTTTTTTGCCAATAACTTCAGATGATATAGAAAAAGCTGCGTTAGGAGACAGAATAATAAAGATTGTAAAACCAGAAAATATTAGAAAGTTGAATTTTCCTCTAACACTTTCACCGGAATATGGAGTACAATTCAAAGTTGCTTTTTCGTTAGTTGCAACTTTTATGACAAATATTCTTGTCGACAATTCAATAGTTCAAGATATTACTGAAAAAATATTTATCGAAATTGTGGAGTCATTCCCAACCAAAATTGACAAGAAAACTACTGCCAAAATGCTCCTTAAGGCATCTATTCAAAAAATTAAACAGAGCAAGTCAGATATTATTGTAAATGTTGAAAATAAAACCATGCTGGAAAAATATGATAGATTATCTAGGCTCTCAGATATCCTTGATCCAAATCCTAGATTACTCAGTCATATTTGATTGTATGATGAAGTAAAAAAGGTCAGTGTTAACAAATTATTTCGTGTACTCTTTTGGATTAAGTACCAAACTAATACTAATTCTTTTCACCTAAAGATTTAAATGGATTCATTTGATAAATGCCCGAATTGCGGTAGTGAGCTAATTGAAAAAGATGTAGAAAAACTGCTACGGGGCGGAAAGCATACTAGGTCAGTAAAAGTTCGGGCTGAAGTTTGCTTGCACTGCGGAGAACGCCTATTCACTGAGAAACAGGTCAAGTTTTTTGAGCAAATCTGTTCCAATCTCTTAAAAAATCAGACACATGAGTATAAACATATAAGTGAATCAAACCTGGTTTCACCAAGTGAGACATGATGGTCATAATTGGCAATTTAGCAGTTTCAGATGTAGCCCACCTAGTGTGCTTTTTGCGGAGAGTTTTTGAGCAGACAGGCGGACCACATCTATTTTTGTCCGAATTACGAAAAGGCGGCAATAGCCGCCTTCACTAAAACACTATAACACCAAGCCAATCGTCTTTACCTTCCCACCAACTCTACTACCTTATCCACATTCCTGAACCTTCGAGCCATGTTCTCATGATGAACCGGAAACTCCATTTCCTGCATATGGCACACCTCGCAGGACATGTTGGACCCGATGGGATACGGCATGTTGCTATACTGCACAGGCTGAATATTATCCCGGTTATTCCCCAACGGACTTTTCGCGGGATACTCCGCATGGGTGGAACCGTGACACCCTGCGCAGCGGACCATGGCGTAATCGGTGCGATTGCGGTAAAGCTCCGCAAAATCTTCATTCCACACATTGAATGCCGTGACTCCCGGCGCCGGTTTTTCAAAACCTTCGTGACAGGTCAAGCAGTCCGGTTCATTCAGCCAGGGCATCCTTCCCTTCACATCCGCTTTGGAAGCTACTTTAGTGGTGGTCAAATTCGCCAGCAGTTTTTGGGTGCTGCGTTTTCCTTCCTGTCCTTTGAGCAATCCGGTCGCATGATCCTGCAGACTGCCGTGGCAGTCCGCACAGGTAATTCCCACTGCCCCGTGTATGCCACGGCTGCAGCGGGTTCTGCCCTCCGAGTAAGCCGGGTGACACATTACACATGCCTGTGACCCTTCGATAGGCATGTAATTGGCGTGGAATCCATGCATGGCAGTGGACAGATTCAGGTGCTCCGGCTTGCCTTCTGCGCCCACCGCCGGATCGGCATGGCAGCGCTGGCACATACTGGGATTCCCTTTTTTCGCTTCTGCCAGCAGATTGGTACCACTGATCCGGTCGTGCACCTTCAAAATGTTCTTTGCTGTTTCATCCGCCACACCGGCGGTGTTGGCAACGCGCCAATCACCACCATGACAATTCCGGCATCCCATTTCGGTGGAAGTGGGCGTCACCACTTTGGTGGTCATTAAAACTTCCCGGGTCTCAATTTCCCTGGCTTCAACCGTGAAAGTCGGGTAGGGATTAAAAGAGCCATCATCTTTATAGGGAACTACCGGAATCATTTTTGCCACATAACTGCTTTTCTCTTCCTCCAATTCGAATGTGCCGGACATACCGTTTCCGGCCAATCCCACATTTTCTTCCAACTCGGTCCCAAAATTTTTTCCGGCATATTTCCAGAACGGCACATGCGCCGCCGGATTTTCGAATCCCGGCTCCACCCGGTAGGTTAACTCAACGCCTTCGGTAATGATCTGCGGAGTGGGACCTCTTTTGATCAATTGCGCTTCAATGGTATTTGCCGGGGGCAGGATCACAAACCAGGGATCGCTGTCGGAGATGCAGTGCATCCCCAGGTCATTCCACACCAGCAGCACATATTCCGACTTTTTGATGTCAAATACCGGGATCTCCGTCTCAATTTCCTCTATCGCATAAGGTTCAATTTCAGTAACTGCTTCTTTATTGTTTATTCCGGACACAATGTATTGCGCCAGTGCATCCTTTTCCGTCTCAGTGCCAACAAATTGAGGCATATATCGATGTACCTTGCCCTGTCCGTTCAGCAACGCCATGACACCAAAATAGGGGTAATCTTTAGTTTTGGGAATAATGTCATTGCGTACGCCATCCACCGTATGGCAGCTTAAACACTGGATATTGAACAACTCTTTTCCGGCTTCCAATTTATTTGCAGCCGTTACCGTCTTGACTGACGACCATTTGGCTTAGCTTAACACCCCTGCTG
>CAZVKP010000520.1:0-2702 GCA_964627635.1 uncultured Calditrichaceae bacterium
GCGGAATTATTAGCTGAAGCAGATTTTATCGCTGATGAGCTCAATATCGCTTATCGCACCGGAGAATCCGAACACCCCATTTTAAAACCATTTATGGTTGTGGCAAAGCAGCATGGCATTCCCAAGCAATATGCATTAGATTTACTGGAAGGGGTGAAAATGGATATTCAAACCAGCAGATATGCAACCTTTGATGATCTCTATCTGTTTGCTTACCGTGTTGCAGGTGTAGTAGGAATAATGATGACTTATGTTTTAGGATATAAAACGGATAAAGCATTTTTATATGCTGAAGATTTGGGTGTCGCCATGCAATTGACCAATATTTTAAGAGATATTCAGGAAGATAAAGAAATAAATCGAATTTATATTCCCCAGGATGAAATGAGACAGTATGGTGTTACCGAAGAAGACATATTTTCTAACAACATGACACCCAATCTCCATAAGTTAATAAAATTTCAGGTTAAAAGAGCCCATACTTATTACGAAGAAGCAGAGTCAGGTATAAAATTACTGTTACCGGAATCACGATTTTCAATTTACTCTGCAAGCAAAATTTATCAGGGCATTTTGCATAAAATTGAGGCTCAGGCTTATAATCCGTTTATGGGAAGAGTATTCGTTCCGCAAATAAGAAAAATTGGAATATTAATCAGGGAAATTCTACGTAGTCGAGTCGAAACTGTTCAGGAACAGATATTTCCCTCTTACTATCAGGTAGCCGGTGAATGATATATGCACAGCATAAAATATGGGCGGAATTGATTTTTCACCCTTATGTTACATGGTTGGTTAAAAAGCATTTTCATCAAATTCATATTTATGGCGAAATACCCGTACTTTCGGAAAATTTGCCGTTATTGGTTCTCCCCACTCACAGTAATTGGTGGGATGGTTTTTTCGTCTATTTGATAAACAGAAAGTACTTAAAGAGATCGATTTATCTGATGATGTTGGAAGAGCAACTAAAAAAATATGGTTTTTTTGCAAAAGTTGGTGCTTATTCTATTCATCCGGGCAATGCGAAGAGTGTGTTGGAATCAATGAAATACACTTTATCTCTCTTAAACAAAACGGACAAACCGCCAGCAGTGTGCCTTTTTCCGCAGGGCGAACTGCAACCGTGGAACAAGCAGTTAGAATTAAAGCGTGGAGCCGAATGGTTGATTAATAAGCATAGGGGTTCCCTTCAGGTTCTTTTATTGGCTATGAAAATTGAGTTTTTAGGTCATCAGCATCCGGATGTATTTGTAAGTTTTAAAGATTTGGGTAAAATTAACAAAAATAATTTTACCGGGATTTCAGGTTTGAAAAATAAACTGGAAGCATTAAAATCGGAAATTGACCAAAGAATTTTGAATAATGAATCAGGCGATCTTTTTCTAAGAGGTGCCCGATCCATAAGTGATACTATAGATAAAATAAAATCCAAGTAAAATGGAGATTTCCGGACTTGACAGAATTATTTTATATAATTTTTACTATACTTTTTATTTTGCTGATTATTTTAATAATAAATGTTTCTGCGGGTCCATTCCTCAAGACAAAAAAACATATTAATGCGAATCCAATGGTATCAATTTTAATACCTGCACGAAACGAAGCCGGAAACATCTCCGAATGCCTGGAAGGATTAAGAAATCAAAGCTATAATCCACTTGAAATTTTGGTACTTGATGATGAATCCGAAGATAAAACTGCAGCCATTGTAAAAGATATTAGTCATATGGATGATCGAATTAAATTTATTAACGGAAAAGCACTTCCACGCGGCTGGACAGGTAAAAACTGGGCCTGCCATCAACTCAGTACGGTTGCCGTGGGTGAAATATTCATCTTTACAGATGCAGATAATCGATACCATCCACAAGCGGTGGAAAACACTGTTGCGTGGATGCAATCACTGGATTTGGGGATGTTTTCGGCTTTTCCACAACAAATAACGAAAAGCATTGGCGAGAAACTCATTATACCTGTGGTGGATTTATTCCTTTACAGCGCACTGGTTTTATGGTCAACATACTTCACCAAATTCGTTTCAACCGCTGCTGCAAATGGTCAGTGGATCGCATTCAGGAATAAAACATACCAACAAATTGGTGGTCATAAATCTATTAAAAACAAAATTGTGGAAGATATAGAATTGAGCCGAAAAGTAAAACGACATGGAATCAAAATGTTGACAACTGCAGGAACAGGTATTGTGTTTGGAAAAATGTATTCTTCCTTTACAGAAGTTTGGGAAGGCTTTTCAAAAAACATATTCGGTATTCTTTCAAGTCAAACATTTTCATTTATTATTATCCTGCACACCTTACTTCTCATTTTTGTTTTTCCTTATTTCTTGTTGTTTTTTTCAAAATACTTTTTTGGCGCCCTTATTCTGATCGGACTTGGTATCACAATTCGTTTTCTGGCATCTATTAAATATAAGCAACCGGTGCTGGCTAGCGTCGTATTGCATCCGGTGAGCATATTAATGATATATGCTATTGGAATTAATTCTTTTTATCAAACAAAAATGAAAAGAGTTAAATGGAAAGGACGAACTGTAAGTATTGTTAATCAAAAAATAAATTAGTTTAGGAGCATGAAATGAAATTTTTAGATATATTTTTAATTAGTTTATTTTTAATAATAAGCGGGCTTTTGGCCCTGGTAAATTTAAAAACACTTGGAGATTTTACGCTTTTAATTAT
>CAZVKP010000521.1:0-2702 GCA_964627635.1 uncultured Calditrichaceae bacterium
CAAGCCATTTCTCGAAAATTGAATGGGGAAATTCAGGAAGCATACCGTCACCTTTCGGTGAGTTATAAAAAATATTTCCGAATGCAGTTTTCAAATCCTGACAGCAATGAGGATAAAATATCGTTACAATGTATCGAAAGTTTGGGAAGAGATTTTGATGAACATTTTATTTCAACTATAAAGCGATTTTATCAATTGGCGGATGCAATTAATTTTGTACAGAATTTATTTAAATTTGAAATTGAAAATGTGATTCGGAACCGTATTGCGTCAATTTACTTTGAGCGTCAGGAAAAGTTGGAAAGGGTCATCGACTATTTTATAACCGACCTGAAGTGTAATTTTATTCGCACTCTTGAACGGCATCTCAAAAATGGTAAATCCATTAAATGGATTCAAAAAGGATTTTTACAATTCATCGATAGTACCCGCTTCGAAACATTGATGCGGCGCGTACTTATGCAAACCTTATCGTTTATGCGTCGGGAAAATCAGATGAAGCAAAAATCCGATTTTTACTGAAATAATCCGATTAATTTCTCCGGATAAACATTGGTGCAAATCCGAAATATTCTTTCCCAGTTGTTGGATACCGGGCATGAAAGAATTTTGCTATATTCAGAGCAAATAATTTGTCAAAGCTTGTATATTAGCAGACTGTCTTTCACCTCAAAGACATCTTTAATTTGAGCAATGTTTTTCTGACATCCCCAAAAATGGAAGTTAAAACAGATAAGATTAAGAAATTCAATAAATAAGGCGCTGGTATTTTAATCAATTATTACTCATAATTGAACCAACTTTTTTAATCAGCGGATCTTCTTCGGGTAAATAATTTTTCATATAATTCCGACTAATATCCCAGAATTTTTTTGCTTCAGAGGTTAATCCCTGTCGATATGCTAAATTTCCTTTCGACCAATAAATGTTTGCCAAGACTTCGTCCCAATTTTCATATTTCATTAACATCTGGTCAAATAATTTATCACCAAAGTAAAAGCTTTCGTTTTGTAATACATATGATTCTATTACCCGATACCCTTTCAATTCAAATGGATTTTGTAATAACATTTGGGCTAATATATCCTCAGCTTTTTCGGTCTTTTTTTGATTACGGTAATAATGATGTAATATGAGATAAGCAGATTGTTCATCGGGAATTAGTTTAATCGCTTCGTTTGTATAGTAGAGAAATTTATTGATCTCCCCCAGTTCTCGTAGTGATTCCGCAGCCAATAGAACAGCCTGATAACGTAAAAATGTTTGTTCTGAAGATAAATGTTGTATGGCATCCTTTGCATAATTAAGGGTTTGGGAAAATTGCTTATTTTGAGAACTGATTTTTGCCAGATAATATAGCGCAAACGGATCTTCCGCATTAATTTCTAAAGTTTTTACAAAATAGGACTCTGCTTCCTCAATCTGATTTGTTTTAAATTTATAAACTCCCAACCATCTAAAAACAAATGCATTCTGATACTCCAATTGTTCGGCCTGAGAATAGTGGGTGAATACTTTTTCTCTAATTTGAAGTTTTTTGTCATCAGATACCAGATCAATATTTTCCACGTTTTGTAATTGGATTCGATAATAATCTCCCATCAGTTTTTTGGTCCAACCTGATTGCGGATTTAATTTTGAAATACGTTTTAGCCATCTTAGCGGATACCTTAGTTTTGCGATTTTAAGAACATTTAGGGTATCAAGTATCTTCTGCTTATGCCCATTGTTGCGATCCCTTAGATAGAAGATTTCAAATTTGTCATGTTTATAATAATGAGAAAGTGCATTATCAACCACTCGACACACCAGCTGTGTTTTCACTCCCTCCCTTTGCATTCGATCAAGCAGCAGTAAGTGAGTTGTGGCATATTGTTTCTGTTGAACGAGGTCATCTATTTGCTGATAAAATAATGCACTATCTTCGCTTGTATTTTGGGCAAATACAGTATGGACTAAACTGACTAAAAATAATAAAATAGTATAACGCATATCCAATAAAACTTTCGGTTTTGAGTGTTATTTCAATTTATACTTAACAAATCCGGCGCTGACTAACTATTATTGCTTGTAACCAATTTTTCTTAAAAATTCTTTCCTGACCCGGATATCATCTTCATTTTCAATACCCTGGGGTGTTAGCCCATCAACCACACCAACAATTCCTCTGCCTAATTGGGTTTCGGTAACCAATACCTGAGTGGGATTTGCGGTTGCACAAAAAATTCGACAGACTTCAGGAACATTTTTAATTGCATTCAGGAAATTTATGGGAAAAGCACCTTCCAGAAAAATAATGAATGAATGACCGGCGCCAATATTTTTGGCATTCTTCTGTGCCAATTCTATGAGGTTTTGATCATTACCAGTCCATCGAACCAGACGGTCTTGGGATGCTTCACAAAAGCCGATTCCAAATTTAACGCCGGGTACACTCTGGATCACTGCTTCGTACAAATCTTCCACCGTTTTAATAAAATGACTGTGACCCAGAATAAAATTCATTTCATCGGGTTTATCGATTTCAATGATCTTGATATCCATCGCTGTCTCCTTCTCAATTATTTACACTTTTAAATTTAAGGTAATTCATGCATTTATGCAATATCATTCATTTAGTTTTCTAATTTTTAAACAGAACTTAAAAATTGGGTAAGATCATTTAACGGGGATGGTGCCTTTGATATTTTTTTGCAAATTTC
>CAZVKP010000522.1:0-2697 GCA_964627635.1 uncultured Calditrichaceae bacterium
GATCAAAACCATTATGTAAAGTTATCTCAAGTATTTTGGTGAGATTGAAATATCCGGTCAAAATGTAAGATTCTTTTCCGAAAGCTCCCGATTCCACACAGCCGCTGGCACCACCGTTGCGGGCATCAACAACCGATTTTCCCTGGCGCATTAATTCCTGAATAATCTCATCGGTATTAAAAATCGATGGCTGTCCGAAACCGGTTTCAACAATTTTCAATGCCCGTTTAATAAATTGGTCCGGATTCTTCTTACTGAGCTGCACCATGGAGCTGGGCTGTAACAGTCGCATTTCCTGAATCACATCCAGTATCAGGTAGGAAAGCTCATTCACCGCATCCGAGCCGTCCGGTTTTACGCCACCAACATTGATGAGACAAAAATCTGTGTAAGTATTGCTCTCCTGCGCCGTCACACCCACTTTGGGAGGCGCCGGTTGATTGTTAAACTTGACCCAGAAGGTTTGCAATAGTTCTCTGGCTTTTTCTTTCGTCGATGTCCCGTCTTCCAGCTCCTTTTTGTAAAACGGATATAAATGCTGATCAAGACGACCCGGATTGAATGAGTCCCAGGTATTTAGTTCAGTAATCACTCCCAGATGGACAAACCAGTAATATTGCAGGGCTTCCCAAAAATTTCGTGGCGAGTAAGCAGGAACACGCTCACAGACTTCTGAAATGGTTTGTAGTTCTTTGCTTCGGTTCTCATCAGATTCCTGTGCGGCTAACTCTCTGGCTCTTTGTGCGTGACGGTTAGCGAAAATGATTAGCGCATCCGCGGCAATGCCCATTGCTTTCAACTGTTCCCGATTGTTGAAGGCTTCCGGATCGTTGTAAAAATCTAATTTTTCAATCGATTCCTGAATATCCTTTTTGAAATCATTCATCCCCTTTTTGTAGATTTTGTCATCCAGCACCGTATGACCCGGTGCACGCTGTTCCATGAATTCCGTAAAAATTCCGGATTCATACGCATCTTTCCACTCCTCATCTACCTGTTCAAAAATTCTTTCGCGGACCGACTTTCCTTCCCAAAACGGTATGATCTCCTTCTGGTAGACCTGTTTGGTTTCATCACTCACTGCAAAGGGGATTTTCTCGCGGCTATTCAGAATTTCCAAATCCTTTAAACTGTGAACACAAAGTTCCGGGTAGGTAGGTGTTGCTTTCGGTTCCGGTCCCCGCTCACCCACAATTAGTTCTCCCTCGTTGATGCAAATGGTTTTGTTCTCTAACAAATATTTGAATGCCATTGCTCGCGCCACCGGCACAGAAACACGGTCCGGGATTCCCGAGCGATAAAACTCGGTCAGTAAAACCGCTCTTTCATGGGAAATATAAGGTTTGGCATCCAGGCTTTGTTGCCGAAGTTTTTGCACTCTCTCTTTCATTATTTATCCCCCGATTTTCACTTCAAATCCGGCTGCTTCAAATTTATGTTTTATATGATTTAATTTCTCTTGAGATTGGACCTGTCTTTTTGCGGGTGCATAAGTTTGACCCAATTTTTGATATTTATTTTCACCAATAATATTATAAGGGAGTAAATCTATTTTTCTGATATTTGTTAAAGAATGCAAATAATTAATGATCCCGACAATATTTTCATTGGTATCAGTGATATCAGGAATCAGTGGAATACGAATTGTAAGTGATTTTGCAAGCTTAGCCAGTTTTGGTAAGTTTTCTAAAATTAATTGATTCGAAACGCCTGTGTATTTCCGGTGTACATTATCATCAATCAACTTAAGATCATATAAAAAACCATCTACCACATCTACAATTCTCTCGAAAACCTGCCATTTGGCATAGCCTGAGGTATCCACCATGGTGTGAATCTCATTCTCCCGACTTAACTGAAGCAGGGACAAAAGGAACTCCGGTTGCATTAGCGGCTCTCCACCAGAGAATGTAACGCCGCCCCCGGATTCATCATAAAAAATAACATCTTTTTGGATTTCATTTAAAATTTGATCAACCGTCATTTTTCTGCCGATCATTTCATTTCCGTTATCCGAAAACTGAGTTAAACAACCACGGGGACTTAATCCTTTGATTGGCTCCAGTGCCAATTTCCGGCTCTCGGGATTATGGCACCAGCAGCAGTTTAACGGACATCCTTTGAAAAAGACGGTAGTGCGGATACCCGGTCCGTCGTGTATGGCGTATTTTTTTATGTCAAAAATGATGCCTTTTTCAGACATAATGAAAACTCTTTGTATATACCAAACTCATTTCTTAATATGAAAAAATTGATTGCAAAAACCAATATGAATCATAATTTTCAGAAGGTTATAAGTAAAAATCGGATTGATGTTGTATGAAAAATAAAATAATTGAATTTAGAGCTGCCACTGAAGGTGATGAAGATTTTGTCAATCAATTGACGTATCAAGTCATGAAGCCGTATGTTGACCAAACCTGGGATGCTGAAAGAGATAGAAAAGCCTATTACCATAAAAATCAGTTTACATTTGACAACACCAGAATCATCCAATATGACGGAGTAGATGTGGGAAGGGTTACGGTAACCCGATTTCCGAATTATATTCACGTCGATGAAATTCACCTGCAGCCGGAATATCAGGGAAAAGGCATCGGGAGCCAGGTGATGGAACAGATTTTAATGGAAGCGAAAAAGGAAGGTGTTTCTGTAAAATTGCATTTGCTCAGGGTAAATCCGGCAAAAAAATTATAT
>CAZVKP010000523.1:0-2680 GCA_964627635.1 uncultured Calditrichaceae bacterium
CAAGACTTATATTATGAATGGGACCGGTGTTTGGACAATGGGCGGTCCATATTCGGATACCGGGCTAACAGGGCGAAAAATTATCGTCGATACTTACGGCGGTATGGGCCGGCACGGTGGGGGGTGCTTTTCCGGTAAAGATCCTACAAAGGTTGATCGGTCTGCCAGTTATGCTGCCAGATATGTTGCCAAAAATTTAGTTGCTGCGGATGTGGCGGATAAATTAGAAGTTCAGATTGCCTATGTTATTGGGCACAGCGAACCTGTTTCTATTATGGTGGATAGTTTTGATACCGCAAAAATTCCCGAGGAAAAAATAACCAACATTATCTCCAAGGTTTTCGATCTCTCTCCACGAGGCATCATAAACCATTTTGATCTACTTAAACCGCGGTATCAGGCTACAGCAGCCTATGGACATTTTGGTCGTGATGAGGACGGTTTTACCTGGGAAAAATTAGACAAAGTAGATGAAATTCAAAAGTTGATGTAAACTGAAAGAGATTTAATCTTATAATGAAAGCTGTGGGAGACATCTTGCAGCTTTTTTAATTTTAGGCAAATTGGGGAAAATCAATTACAGGGGGTTAAGTCATTAATTCTATATTCGATAATATATTTATTGAATAATGGGAGAAACGAGGATATGCCAGCCACACAAAAACGTGTTCTTATTGTTGATGATGAGGAGGATTTGACCTGGACGCTTAGTAAAAAGTTGTCCAAAGATAGCGACAAATTTCAACTTATTACCGTCAATTCCGGTTTAGAAGCCATTGAAGTGTTAAATCAATTGCCGGTTAATTTGGTAATTTCTGACGTACGTATGCCGGAAGTGTCCGGGCTGGAATTGCTTGTGGAGATCAAAGAAAAATACCCCCAAACCAAAGTTATTATCATGACTGCCTACGGTTCTTCCGATGTGCAGCGAGCAGCTAATGAACGAGGGTGTTTTCGATACGTTGAAAAGCCTTTCGAGATTAACGAACTGCGTGAAATGATTTTGGAAGCACTGACCGAAAAGAAAGGATTTAAAGGGAGTGTATCCGATTTTCAGCTTGGCGATATTATCCAATTAAATTGCCTCGGTCGTTTAACATCTGCCTTGCAAGTGAAACATGAACAGGAAACCGGATGGATATATTTTGATAACGGAAATATTGTCCATTCGGAAACAGATCATCTGGTAGGAGAAAATGCCTTTTATCACTTGATGACCTGGCAGGGAGGCGAATTTTCTGTGCACAGGAATTCCAAAGCCGCAAAAGAAACGATTAGTAAAGGGTGGCAAAGTCTTTTGCTTGAAGCCGTGCGCCGTGTGGATGAAAATTCAGGTACGGTGGTGGAAGAAAAAGAAAGAGAAAAACGGAAACGAATACACAGCATCCACTGGCAGCTCAATTCGATTATAAAGTCGCGTGGAGTTGACTTTGTTTTAATCCATAATTTTTCAGGATTTCCCATAACTTTTTTACCGGACAGCGAGGAGGGAAATCTGGAAGCGACAAATTTGGGTGAACAAATGTCCGTTTATTTGAAAGATTTGAAAAAATTGCAAAAACACCTCCAAACCACCGGTCCTGATCTCATGGAATTGAAATTTAAAAATTTGATATTATTTTCCAAGAAAGTACCGGATAAGGATGCATATATCACCGTGCTGGGAGATGAAAGCACAAATGTGGGATTTGTACGTTTGGAACTGCGAAAAGCAATAAAACAGATCAAAGATTATATTTAAACCTGCTGTAATAACACAAAAATATATTTTTGGAAAATTAAGGGAAGAATATCCCGTGGAGGATGTTTCTTCCCTGATTTCAGGAATCCTGACTTAGTGGGAACCACCTTTGTACCACCGAACCGTTTTAACGGTTTCTTCAGAATTTTATCTCACTGGCGTACAAAGACAACCGTATATTACGACTAAGTCAGGATATCTGAATTTGGATATATCTATTAAGAAAATTAGTCCAAAAGATGAACCACTAAGCCGGATTTTAACTTCGGTTCAAACCAGGTCGATTTGGGTGGCATTATTTTACCCGCATCGGCAATAGCAATAAGCTCTTCTATTGAGGTAGGAAATAAAGCAAACGCTACTTTCCAGTTTCCGCTTTCTACACGGTTTTCCAATTCTTTCAATCCGCGAATGCCACCTACAAAATCGATTCGGTCGTCTTTGCGAGGATCTCCAATTCCAAGTACGGGTGTCAATAGATTATCCTGTAAAATACTGACATCAAGACTTTTTACCGGATCATCTTCAGGGAACGAATTGGGAATGGGGGTTAACTTGTACCATTTTCCGTCCACATACATACCAAATTCATGGCGCTTCTGAGGCTTGTACGGGGAATGTGCTTCAACACTACTCACTTCAAATGTTTGACTTATTTTCTGAAGAAATGTATCGGTGGACAACCCATTTAAATCTTTTACGACTCGATTGTAATCTAATATTTGCATTTGATCATGCGGAAAGATTACGGTAAGGAAGTAATTATATTTTTCTGTGCCATTGTGGTTTGGATTTTCACTGCGCTTCTTATCACGGACTCGCTGGGCGGCTGCAGAACGATGATGTCCGTCAGCAACATATAAAACATCTACCTTGTCAAAAAGATTAATTATTTTTTTAATTGTCTCTTCTCCGGATACAACCCACATTGTATGTTGA
>CAZVKP010000524.1:0-2669 GCA_964627635.1 uncultured Calditrichaceae bacterium
GCACCACCAACATTCCCATTGCCATCGGATTAATCCTGATGATGTATCCGCCCCTGGCAAAGGTGCGTTATGAGCAGCTGCCAACGGTATTTAAAAACCTCAGACTGCTGGGCATATCATTGGTGCAAAACTGGATTGTCGGTCCGCTGGTGATGTTCGTTTTGGCGATCATTCTGCTGCCGGATAAGCCGGAGATGATGGTCGGGGTGATATTGGTGGGACTGGCGCGCTGCATCGCCATGGTGCTGGTGTGGAACGATCTTGCCAAAGGTGACTCGGAGTTAGCCGCCGGGCTGGTGGCGTTCAATGCCATCTTCCAGGTGTTCCTGTATTCGGTGTATGCTTACGTTTTCATAACCATTTTGCCGCCGTTGTTCGGTCTCAGCGGCGCCATTGTTGATGTCTCCATCGGGGAAATTGCCGTCACGGTGCTGATTTACCTGGGGATTCCCTTTCTTGGCGGATTGCTTTCCAGTACCATTTTCCGCAAAACCAAAGGTGACGAATGGTATTTTAAACGCTTCATTCCGCGGGTTTCGTTGTTAACACCTATTGCTCTGCTGTTTACCATTTTTGTGATGTTCTCTTTGAAGGGTGAGCAAATTATCGAGCTGCCGCTGGATGTGATCCGGGTGGCAATTCCCTACACAATCTACTTCGCTTTCATGTTTTTTGTCACTTTCTTTTTTGTGAAGCGGATCGGGACTTCTTATGCCAAAACCACAACCGTGGCATTTACCGCCGGCAGCAACGATTTTGAGCTGGCAATTGCCGTCGCCATTGCGGTATTCGGCATCGGTTCACCTGCAGCCTTTGCCACGGTCATTGGTCCGTTGGTGGAAGTGCCGGTGCTTATCATGCTGGTGAATGTGGCGTTATGGTTCCAGCGAAAATATTTTGCGGGGGAAGAAGCGGAGACCATTGGAGAAGTTGTGGAAGAAAAGTTATGAATACCCAAATAAGAACCGGATTATATATCCAAAGAGGAGAAAAAAATGCTTAAAAAAATGTTAATCGCCACTGACCTTTCCGGCGCATCGGAAGCCATCCTGAAATGCGCGAAGGGCTTTAAGCGCATCGGCGCGGAGCAGGTGTACCTGTGCCATGCCCTGGGGCTGCGCTATATGGATTCTCTAAAACATGAATTGATTCGAGATGTTGAACCGAAATTGGAGGCTCAGAAAAAATTGTTGGAGCAGCAGGGATTGGAGGTCATTGTGGAAATTCCCAGCGGCGTTCCCTCAGTTGAGATTAACCGTCTGGCGGAGGAAAAAGACGTATCGTTGATCGTCATTGGCTCACATGGGGAAAGCCTTTCGCAGCATTTACTGTTCAAATTTGGCGGGGTGGCGTCTGAGGTATTGCACAGCCATAAAAAGCCGCTGCTGCTGGTAAGAACCCGGGTGCTGGAAGACGAAAAAGACGAGCTTTGCGTGGAAGTTTCCTGTACGGATTTTCGTGGTCACGTGCTATATGCCACCGATTTTTCGGATACGGCTCAGCGCGGCTTCGGCTACCTGGAGCAGATCGTCCAAAGCGGATGTGACACGGTGACTCTCCTCCACGTACAGGACATCACCCGGATCGGAAAACATCTGGAAGATAAACTGGACGAGTTTAACCGCATCGATACCGAGCGCCTGGAAATGTTAAAATCGAAACTGGAAGAAATCGGCGCCAGAAATGTGGATATTCAGATTCCCTACGGGCACCCCACCGCAGAAATTCTGAAAGAGCTGTCCGCAGAGGATTATTCTTTAATCATTATGGGCAGCCAGGGGCGCGGTTTTATTAAGGAAGTGTTTCTGGGGAGCGTCAGCCATAATATCGCCCGCAATGCCCCGACCTCGGTGCTGCTGGTGCCGGCTATTCGGTAAATTGTAGAAAATATAGTGTCAATTTGATTAAGGTTGCATATTTCAGATCCCAGGTGCTTTAAAATCTCAATGACCTTATATTAAACGAGTGAATATGGCAAAAATTTTTAAAATGGTAGTAGAAAAATCTTATGGAGTAACAAAATGAAAAAACTATTTTTATCTTTATTTGTGATTTTTATCGCTTGTGTGTTTCTTGCGGGATGTAACAGCAATTCTGCCCAGGACACAACTGAGGTAAAATCAACGCAAAATCTTCCTGAAAAGAAAGTTAAAGAAGAGAAAACGAGCGAGAGTAAAAACAAACAGGTAAAACCTCAAATTACCTTCATTGAGCTGGGGTCAGTCAAATGCATCCCCTGCCGGATGATGCAGCCAATCATGAAATCCGCGGAGAAAAAATATGGCGATCAAATTGAAGTTGTTTTTTATGATGTTTGGAAACCCGAGCAAAGACATTATGCACAAGAATACGGTATCCGGGTGATTCCCACTCAGGTGTTTATAGACGCCACGGGCAACGAGATTTACCGTCACGAGGGATTTTTTCCTGAACAGGAACTGGATGAATTTTTGCAGGCGGCAGGTCTGGAAATACAATCAAATTCGCAAAGGAATTAAGTATGACTGAATTGTTCAATTCCTTAACGATGGCTATGACCGGAAGTTTTGAAATCGCCTTATTGGCGGCGCTGGGATGGGGTGTATTAAGTATTTTGCTCAGTCCCTGCCATCTCTCCAGCATTCCGTTGGTTGTCGGATACATCAGCAGTCAGGGTAAAGTAACCCCGC
>CAZVKP010000525.1:0-2664 GCA_964627635.1 uncultured Calditrichaceae bacterium
TATCATACAAATTATTTAATATTAATACAGAATGCTGAGTAAAAGTCATAATCATGTAAACATATATCAAAATTGTTAATTCAAAAAATCGCAGGTTCCTTTTTCAGAGTTTGATCTGCCCTTTTATAATCTTCAATAGAGCCGATGTCAAAACGGGTCTTTTTCGCGCGAAAGGCATAGATCGGTTGATGTTCCACAAGATATGCGATGAAGTGTCCCGGAGCATCCTGATAATTTGATTGACTCAAATATTCATCCACTATATTGAGCCCTTTCGCATTTAGGAAATAAAATGGGGGACAAATCCAATTTGTGGTAGGCTGTTGGGGTTTTTCATGCAGTGCCAGAACACGATCATTCGCTCCAATTTTCAAAACACCAGATTTTCTCAACTTTTCCGGATCAGTTTCTTTCAATGCTATCACAATATTTGAACCCGTTTTCTGAAACTTTTGCCAAATAGGCTGAAGTGAAAAACGAAGAATATTATCACCGGCGGCAACAAGTGCATTTTGAATGTTTCCTGATTTGTGCAACACAAACTGCAAATCTTTTACGGCTCCCAATCTTTCTTCATTATTTCTGACCCCGTTATCAAATAATTCTATTGCGATTTTCTTCGTGTTTAGTCGTGTTTTCCAGCCTTCACACCAAATTAAAAATTGCGGATAAAATCGATGATTGGTAACCACATAAATGGTCTCCAGGGATGGAAAATCAATGAACTGTTCCATTAAATAGTCCAGCACTGGTTTTCCGGCAACCGGAAGAAGAGATTTGGAACAGTCTTCCGTCACCGGATACATTCTGGTGCCGAACCCTGCACAGAGTAAAATTACATCCATTTAAGCAATAAGATATTCATTCAATTAAGAAACTAAATTTTATGCTTTACTCAAATAGAAAATTATTAAAACTGTCTATATCCAGAGGTTAATCTTCATAAATTCCGAATACATCCCGCAGGGTATTTGAAATTTCGCCCACCGTGGCATATTGCTCCACACAATTGATGATGAAAGGTATCAGGTTCTCCTCACCGGTTGCTGCCTCTTTCAATTTATCTAAAGATTGATTAACTTGTTCGCTATTTCGTTCTTCCTTTAATTGACGGACTTTTTGAACCTGGCTCGCCACTAACGCTTCATCAATCTGCTGTAAAGTTTGCGGTGCCTCTGTCTCGACCTTAAACTTATTCACACCCACCACAATTTCTTCCTGACTTTCCACTTTTTGCTGGTATTCATAAGCACTGCGGGCAATTTCATTCTGGAAAAATTTGTTTTTCACTGCTTCTACCGCACCTCCCATTTTGTCAATATTTTCCAAATATTCAAAGGCACGTTTTTCAATTTCATCTGTCAATTGTTCAATAAAATAAGAGCCTGCCAGTGGATCTACGGTATCTGCAACTCCACTTTCGGAGGCAATAATTTGCTGGGTTCGGATAGCCACCCTGGCAGACTGCTCGGTTGGGAGACTGAGCGCTTCGTCTTTTGAATTGGTATGTAAGGATTGGGTACCGCCCAATACCGCTGATAGAGCCTGAATGGTGGTGCGGATAATATTATTATCCGGTTGTTGGGCAGTTAGTGTGCTGCCGGCGGTTTGGGTATGAAACCGGAGTTTCAGACTTTTAGGATTCTGTGCACCAAAACGATCTTTCATAATTTTTGCCCACATTCGCCGTGCTGCCCGGAATTTTGCAATCTCCTCCAGCAAGTTATTGTGTGCATTAAAAAAGAATGATAATCTGCCTGCAAAATCATCCACATTAAGTCCGGCGTCTATTGCCGCCTGCACATAAGCAATGGCATCGGCAAATGTAAATGCCACCTCCTGCACTGCTGTCGCACCGGCTTCGCGAATATGGTATCCACTGATCGAAATGGTATTCCATTTGGGCAAATTTTCGTTGCAGTACTGAAATATATCGGTAATGAGGCGCATGGAGGGTTCCGGTGGAAAAATAAAGGTTCCCCGGGCAATGTATTCTTTCAGGATATCATTTTGAATGGTGCCGGATAGTTTTTTGAGATCTGCACCCTGCTTTTTGGCAATGGCAACGTAAAGCGCCAATAGAATGCTGGCAGTGGCATTTATGGTCATGGAGGTGGAAACTTTGTCCAGAGGAATCTGATTGAACAAGATTTCCATATCCTGCAGCGAATCAATTGCCACACCCACTTTGCCCACTTCTCCTTCCGCCATGAGATCATCCGAATCATAGCCAATCTGGGTCGGGAGATCGAATGCTACAGAAAGCCCGGTACTGCCACTCTCCAAAAGGTAACGATAGCGTTTATTGGATTCTTCCGCAGTGGCAAATCCGGCATATTGACGCATGGTCCATAATTTTCCCCGGTATCCGGTGGGCTGAACACCACGTGTAAAAGGATACTCTCCGGGAAATCCCAGTTGAGACTGGTAGTCGAAATGAGGGTCGGGAAAATAGACTCGCTCTACAGGAATACCTGAAACGGTTTTAAATTCATCTTTTCTTTCCGGAAATTTATCCAGGACTTTTTTAAGGGTTTTTTCTTCCCACTGCTTTTTCTTTTGTTCTATGGAATCCATTTGTTTTCCTCCGGTTTCATACTTAAAAAGAAAAAATATAATCATTCCACTGGTTTGTATCAAACACTAATAAATGTTGTGAATTAT
>CAZVKP010000526.1:0-2656 GCA_964627635.1 uncultured Calditrichaceae bacterium
ATAGAGAATGTTGCCCAAGGTTGCAACAAACCCAAACAATTCCACTGTTTTAATCACCTGGATATTACTGACAATTATATCTGCAGCGATGATGACAAATAATGCTTTTTTACCAAAAAAATAGATCGCTGTTAACGCTAACGAAAAATCTATAAGAATGAATATTAACCACCAAAGTTCATTTGGCATAAAAACTCCTCAGATATGGTTGCATAAAATAGAAAGTAATTATATTGAAATCAACCCGTCTTTGATGTCCTGAAAGATGGTGGATGGAAGGAGTATGAGTGGATTTTCATCTTAAAATGCATTTATGACTTAAATTTTAAGTTGACTCTTGTATTCAATTTAATTATATAGATTTGATTCTAATGACATGGAGAAACTGATTTTCGAAAAATGCGACTAACAATTCCCAATCAACTGACATTATTGCGCATAACTCTTACTCCTCTCTTCATCGTTTATTATCTGAAGGGATCTCCCAAAGATCAACTCATTGCATCTATCATATTTGTACTTGCTTCACTATCGGATTGGTATGACGGTTGGTATGCCCGGAGATTTGGTGTAATCACGCGCTGGGGGCAATTTATGGATCCCTTGGCAGATAAAGTTTTGGTATCATCCGCCTTAGTTGTATTTGCATATATGAATTATGTAAAATGGTGGATGGTTGGGATTATCGTGGGCCGCGATTTTCTGGTTACTTTTATCCGAATTTATGCGATTCATAAGGGAAGTCCCATCGTCACACATGTTGTGGCGAAATGGAAAACCTTTATTCAAATGGTTATGATTTTTTTAATCCTCATTTATATGAATTGGCTGAATTTTTCCGGAAGTAGCAGTCATACTTATCAATTTAATTATTTGGATGGAATCGGGATCATGATGATTGTTGTGACACTGTTGACCATCATCTCAGCCATTATTTATGTCTATTCCAATTGGCAATTAATATGGGTGATCTTAAAGAAATTATTGACGTTTGGATTGAGATAACCTGTATTCCTCATAAATTTTTATCATCAAAATATCCCGACTGTGGCCGTTATGCGATAAGCCGCAAAGAAACAGAAAGTTAAAGGGAAAAGTGTTCTAAAACCTAAAACTTATTTTCACCAACACATTATAATCGATGTACAGGTTAAATATTTATCAAAGCGTTGCGAAGCTTACGGTTTTCGAGACTTTTCACAGGCTGACCATTATGCGGGTGACCAGGAATTATTCAGAATTAAAAGGGAAATAATCGTATGTGATAAGTGGGTTGGATATTTCAGATTAAATAACTTCTTCCGGATTCAAATATTTAATCATCACAAGGGTGTTGCCGGGTGATTCAAAGTAAGTTTTATCCATATAATTTTTAATAATAAACAGACCTCTACCGCGTGTGGAGTAATTCTGATTAAGTTCGGTCATGCTCTTCCGTACCTCACGGTAATCGAAACCCTCACCTTCATCCCGAATTGTAATGCGAATTCGGCTGGTATCTATGTTAAAATTAATATTCACTTTTTTATCTGAGTCGAATTGATTTCCGTGTTCAATTGCATTGGAGATAGCTTCCGACAGGGTGATACGAAATCTATGAATTTCCCGGTTTAATAAGTGCAGATCGGATATTTTGTTTAAAAAATAAGTAATTACTTTTTCAATATATTCAGGCGAGCTGGGAATAGTGAGCTTATAAATTTCAGTTAACTCAACCGTATCACTGTTCTTCAGCAAATTTACTTGATTATCATTTGGCAACATCTCAAAAGATTGTTTATCCATTTCTACACGATGATCTTTTTTGTCTTTTTTAATTTTAAAAATGGACATTTTTATTTTTTAAATTCATCCGATTTTTTTAAAATAATAATTTCCATACCAAAAAGAAATAAGAAAACCGAAATATTTTTGCCATTGCTCCTGAAAATAGTTTTTCAAATCAATTATAAATACGATTTGAACAAATGATGTGATTTAACTAACGATCTTTTTTTCCCTAAATTAAAAATATCAAAGGCAACAATATAACATTCATGTAACTTTGTAGCAGGTAGTTCATCTTATTTTTGAGGAAATTAAATGAGGAGATGTTAATGATTAACCGAAATAAATTTTCTGCAATTTTACTTCTGAATTTTTTTATTTTCCTGGTAGCCTGTGGTGAAACTCAAACGCAGTCTGCAGAAAATAATGAAATTAAGCCTCAGGACGTACAACAGAAAATTGAGAAAAATGAAGACATGACAATTATAGATGTACGAACGAAAGGGGAATTTGTCGGTCCCCTGGGACATATTGCGGGTGCAGAATTGCATCCTGTTCAAAAAATAGAAAATTGGTTTCAAAAATTTAATGATAGTAAAAATCAGGAAATTATTATGGTATGCCGCAGTGGCAATCGAAGTGGTGTGGCAACTAAATTTTTTAAAGATAAAGGATTTAAAAATGTCAAAAATATGGTTGGAGGTATGAGAGCCTGGAATAAGGAAGGACTGCCAATCGAAAAAGAGTCACCGATGGAGGCGCAAAATGACAAGTGACCGCATTATTTCCAAACAAACCACCATTGAACAAATTGTGAATCAGTATCCCGAATTAATACGGCCCCTAATGCAGTATGGAATTAAGTGTGTTGTTTGTGGTGAACCAATTT
>CAZVKP010000527.1:0-2652 GCA_964627635.1 uncultured Calditrichaceae bacterium
GGGAAGTGGAGGATTATTTAAAAACTTCAAATAGGTATCACTATTCAGAATCAAAAGTTTAGCACCATCGTTCACAATTTCCTGGAGAGTTTTGTGAGGATGAGTCAGTGTTTCTGTTAAATATGAATCAGATGTTATTTTGGAAACACTATCAACCCGTTTTGGAAGTTTCTTCAATGATTTTTGTGCAGGAACAAATCGATAATAATTCGCAGCATTTTTCAGTTGATTCAATTTCTTTTTAATTTGAGGACTCAATAAATGACTACTTTGGCCATATTCAGTAAAACGTTCCACATCAATTAAGTTGATATCATAATGATAGTGATCATAACAAATTGAAGTCCCGGTCGGTAAATGATTCATGATCCATTTTCCTGCGATTTCACGAGTATCTTCTCTCGTATGAAGATAAGTGAGATACATAACTCTTGGGATATTCAGGACTAAGATTGCGATGAGTGTAGCATAAATGATTTTCTGATATTTTTTTTGCCCGAAAAATTTATGAATCCAATATCCCAACATCAAAATTAATGATGGGAAAATAACGAGTAAATAATCCAATCCCTTTTTTTTCCAATTCCCCACAATTAAAAATGTAGGAATAACAATGCCGGCAATTGAAAGCGTAAAACGATCGCGTTTAAAAATTAAGGAAAAAATTAAAATAATGAATACGATTCCGAGCAACCACTCAGTGGAAATAATTTTAGAAAATTCCCACAGATATGCGTTTCCGGTTTCAAAATTATATCCGTATTGTGATTGGGACCATATGGTTTGAAAACCTGTCCAAAATTTTGAAAAACTCAGAAGCCAAAATGGACTGCCAATAAAAAATCCCAGGAAAATAAAAAGGGTGCTGTAAATTAATTGTCTTATCTGAAATGAACTTTTTTTATTCTGATTTACCCAAAGAGAAACTAACCATCCAAGCGCCAAAAAACCGGCATTATATTTTGTTGAAATCGTGAGTCCGCAAACAACCGAGGTAAAAATAATTTCTTTTTTAGTTAACGGGATAAAATTGCCTTTTGTCATATAATATAAGACGATTGCAGTACCGAGAACTAAAACCGCATCCGGCACCATCCAAAAAGTGAATTGTGCAATATTGTAGCTGAATAATAAAATTAATGTTAATAATAAGCATAACGTTGCTGTCAGGTAAAACCGGGAAGCTTTGTAAAAAACAATTATTGCAACGATAACGATGATCGCATTAAGAGTCCGTCCCAGCAAATAGAAAGCCGTTGGGTTTGACAGAAATTGAAAAGCAAAATCAGCCGGAGAGGCGAAATAGCCAAAAAGGTTGCCTGTGACAAAAAATATTCCGAAAAGAAATGCAATTAGATACGGATAAAAAGTGGGATAAATGAAAAATAATGGTTCCAGGGTTTGACGGGCACCAAAACTTAACGCGTGTTTTGCTATAAAGTACTCAGTTGAATTATAGACTGAAGGTAACCCATAATTAATTCCAATGAACCGAATTAAAATTCCAATAATAAGTATTATGAAAATATTTCGGTTGTCCGGATTCTGAATATAGTTTTTTGGTGGTAATGACATCGATTAATACTTGTTTCTATGACTGTGTTTTAATGAATAATAATTCTGCCGATTTTTCGATTAAGATTGAATCGGCTTCTTTAAAATATTATTGTATATCTCCACTAATTTTTTTTCTTCATTCTCCCAATTCCACACCTTTCGGGCTTTTAAACAGTTTTGATGGAATTGAATCCAGGCATATTCATCTTTTAACATTTTATTAATGGCTTCCGAAATTTCGGGTATAGAATTTGGATCAACCAGTATGCCTACTTCGTATTCTTCAATAAATTTCTGGAATGTTGGGATTTTTGAGGCAATCACCGGAGTTCCTGCCATGACGTATTCAAAAAATTTGTTTGGTGAGGCGTATTTATAATTAATGTTGGATGGTTCAAATAGGGCTAATCCGGCTTTTGCCTGAGCAGTTTCGCTTAAAATTTGCTGCCAGGAAATTTTATTTCTAAAGATTACCCGTTCTTGTAATTTTAATATTTTAATAAGGTTGTGCAGCTCATTTTCTATTTCACCGAAACCAATGAGGTGGAGTTGAGCCTCGGCACTTCCTGGTATGGCTTCAATTGCCTGACGTAATCCCCGAGCCGGTTTGAAGATGCCCTGAAAAAGAATCACATTTTTCCTTTCTGAGAACCCGGGTACGGGTAGATAATTTTGGTAATTCTTGAGGCATGGGACATTCATAATGATTTTATTGTTTTGAATAAATGGGTAGTGGTTCTGATACAACATTTGATGAAATGAGTTGATGGTTATCACAACCTTTGCCCGATGAATGAACACCCATTCTGTAATTAACCATATTAATTTGGATAATTTTTTATGTTTGAAGATTTCCAAACCACGGTAATACTCATGGGCATCATATATTAATTTAGTTTGTTTTACAAAAACTGCAGTTGCAGAAGCCGGAAGTACCCAAAGGTCATGACAGTGCAGGATATCAAATTTAGTACGGAGAAGTGACCAAAACAATTTCCAGTTAAAACTCAAGAATTTGAAAGCGCCTCTTTCCCACCATTTTATTGAAATCCGTTTAATGGTTACATTTTCCAGTAAATTTGTGTTTGGTAATTC
>CAZVKP010000528.1:0-2630 GCA_964627635.1 uncultured Calditrichaceae bacterium
AGAAGCTGCCGCTGCAGATTGCTTTCATCCACCCTGTCGAAATCGACAATTCCCAGTCTGCCAATTCCGGCGGCAGACAGATACATTCCCAGTGGCGATCCCAATCCGCCTGCACCAACCATTAACACACTGGCGGCTTTTAATTTTTTCTGCCCCTCCAAACCAATTTCCGGCATAATTAAATGGCGACTGTAGCGGGCAATTTCTTCATTGGATAATTCCACTTCTTCCTCTATCAGTGTTTCCAACGGTTCCCTTCCCCCCGCAATGGAGGGAACAATACTCACTACATCATCATCGCTGATGGGTGTATCTTCTTTGTTTAGATACCTTATATCCTCATCATTCACATAAATATTCACATAACTTCGCAGTTTCCCTTCATCCGAATAGAGGTGTTTCTTTAATTCCGTGTATGTTGAAGTGAGATTTTGCAATGCATCTCCCACGGTATTTCCATTTGCTTCCACCTCCGCATTTTTTTCCGCATAAGCTCTGAGCGGAGTAGGAATTAATATTTTGGTTGCCATGTATTTACCTCCTTTTTTAATCTATAATCGATTCTTCAACTTGAATGTCTTGTTGTTCAAATTTTTCTCTGTTATCTGCCAAAAGCCAGGCAGTGAAATCTCCCGGCTCTCCATTGTTTACCGAGAAGATCAGGTAAATAAACCAGGGCCAGGCGTGATTTAGATCGAACTCCGATGGTTTAGCCGTATGGTCCGGATGTGAGTGGTAAAATCCCAGTAATTCCAGATGGTTTTCATCGGCGATTTTTTCAGCAGCTTTATACTGATCCGGTGAAATCAGGAATCGATGGGAACGGTTCTGAGATTGTGAATTGTGAATCACAAAGATTTTTTCAACAACCTGCTCATCGTTTTCTGTATGCCCCAGAAGCGCGCCACAACATTCTTCCGGATAGAAATTTTTGCCTGATTCAAATATTTGATTCAATAGTGAATTATCAAGTGTTATCATTATATCTCCTATTTTTTCCAAATCTCGTGATTTAAATATTTTGCACCGCCGTCGGGAAAAACCGTGACAATGACACCGAAAGGTGTTTCAGTTGCCTTTTTAAGAACGGCTGCCATTGCCGCACCGCTGGATAATCCCACAAATAATCCATGCTCTTTGACTAACCACTTGTCCATTTCAAACGATTCCTCCGTAGAAACCTCCCAATTTTCATCTGCCAGAGAGGAATCGTATATACCGGGTACATGAGCCGTTGGCAAGTGCTTCAAGCCTTCCAGTCCGTGTAATGGGGCATCCGGCTGAACTGATATGCATTTTATTTCCGGATTTAATTCTTTTAGACGACGGGTTACCCCAATGAATGTTCCGGTTGTTCCAAGCCCGGCAATAAAATGGGTAATCCGGCCTTTGGTTTGCTGCCATATCTCATTGGCGGTATCCTGATAATGGGCTCGCCAGTTTTCGGGATTGTTGTATTGGTCCAGATAAACATATTTTTCCGGCTCATTAGCAACCATTTCCCGCACTTTCTCCCGGGCACCATCGGTACCTTCCATTGGATCCGTATAAATAAGTTCTGCTCCATAAGCCTGTAGCGTTTGTTTCCGTTCGGGACTGGCGTTTTCCGGTAATGCCAGCGCAACCGGGTATCCTAAAATTCTGCCGATCATGGCGTAGGCAATACCGGTGTTCCCGCTGGTTGCATCAATGATGGTTTTCTCGGGAGTGAGTTCCCCGGAAATAATTGCCGAGCTGATCATGTTGAATGCTGCACGGTCTTTAACCGAACCGCCGGGATTGAACCACTCTGCTTTGGCAAAAATTTCTACATTTTTCCATTTCAGCTCTGCCGGCTCAATTTTTAATAACGGCGTATTACCAATCTGTCCGAGTAAGGAATCCTTGAGTTTTAGCCTCCTGGTTCTCTCTTTTATCTCTAACATAATTTCGTTTCCTGTTTATTCTTTTAATTTTCGCCAATAAAAAAAGCCTTCTCCCGATGAAGCTTGGGAAAAGGCTTTGAATTAAAAAATAATAGAATGTTAAATTAATTATCCCCTTGCTTCATCGAGTATAGCGCTCTTTCGCTATTACAGCAACAACACATACAACAGCAAATGCAAGCAAAGGGTGTCTGAGAAATAAAATCTATTTTTAGTTTGGCAATATTTATTGTCATATTGTGATCAATCCGCGCATTAATTGAGACCCACTCTCAATTTTTATTATTCTATAAAACTTAAATATTGTTCCAAAATATCTGCAAAAAAATAGTCCGAATCCGTCAGTTGGATTACAACTTTTACCAATTTAACTTTTATCTAAAATTTCGAAAAATATAGTTTGATTATTAGTGGTATGCAAGTATTAAAAACGCTGTACTCAGAAAAATCATTTAAACTGCATTTTGCGCCAATCCCTCTTCAATTTTTCCGTGATGAATATGGAGGATTCGATCCGCCACTTCTGCGACTTCCCGGTTATGAGTGACCAGAATGATGGTTTTGCCTTCATTTTTCAATTGTCTGAAAATATCCAGCACAATGCCTTCATTTTCCGCGTCCAGATTTCCGGTAGGTTCATCACTTAATAAAATTGACGGGTCATTGATAATCGCCCGGGCAATTGCGACGCGCTGTTGTTCGCCG
>CAZVKP010000529.1:0-2611 GCA_964627635.1 uncultured Calditrichaceae bacterium
AAAGGATTAGGCACACGGATTGTTATTCAAATACCCATTAATCAACCGGAGGAGGATATCTCATGATAACCAAATCCACAGTATTAATAGTTGACGATGAGCGTCGTATTCGGAACTTACTTGCCAGTATTTTGAAGATGAAAGGATTTACCACCATAGAAGCCAAGGACGGAAAAGAAGCGTTGGAACAGATTGAAAAAAGCTCAATTGATGTGATTTTGCTCGATTTAATGATGCCCGGCATAAGCGGCATAGAAGTATTTGAGACCCTGCAAGAAAGCAACCAGACCATACCCGTCATCATCATCACCGCTTATGGTTCCATATCCACTGCTGTGGATTTAATTAAAAAAGGGGCATACGACTTTATTGAAAAACCGCTGGATGCGGAAAAAATATTGGTAACCATAAAAAATGCAGTTGAAAAATCCCGTCTTACGCTGGAAAATATGCAATTGCGACAAAATCTTGCAGAACGCTATAAAATGGTGGGAAAAAGTCCCGCAACGCAACATATTTTTCAACAGATTGAACTGCTGGCACCGAAGGATACCACCGTGCTCATCACCGGCGAAACCGGCACCGGTAAAGAACTGGTTGCCCGCAGCCTGCATAATCTGAGTCCGCGAATTGCCAAGCCTTTTGTCAAAGTTAACTGCACTGCCATTCCATCGGAATTGGTTGAAAGTGAACTTTTCGGGCATCGGAAAGGGGCTTTTACCAGTGCGGTGAATGATAAACCCGGCAAGTTCCAGGCAGCGGATGGCGGCACAATCTTTCTGGATGAAATCGGAGAACTCTCTACCCAATTGCAGGCAAAACTTCTGCAGGTGTTGGAAGAAAAAAGTTTTACTCCGGTCGGAGATGTGGAGGAACATCACATTGATGCGCGCCTGATCGCAGCAACCAACCGGGACATCAACAAAGAGGTAAAAGAGAAAAGATTCCGGGAAGATTTATTTTACCGGCTAAACACTGTGCAAATCCATATACCGCCTTTACGGGAGCGCATGGAGGATATTCCGGAATTGGTAAACTACTACCTGGACCAGTTGTGCGAAGAATTAAAACTGTCCTCCAAAAAATTAGCGAATGGCGCCATGTCAGCTTTTTTGAACCAGTCCTGGCCAGGAAACGTGCGGGAACTCAAACACAAATTGGAAGAAATGCTGATCTATCATGACGGAGATACCATCGATGCAGCTTACGCCCATCATTGGCTTAACGAAGAAAAGACCACAGAGACATCAAGCGACATCCAGCAAAACACCTCTTTGCGGGATGCCAGGTATGATTTCGAACGCGACTATATACATAAGGCGTTGATTACGAATAGCTGG
Source organism: uncultured Calditrichaceae bacterium (assembly GCA_964627635.1). Lineage (GTDB taxonomy): Bacteria > Calditrichota > Calditrichia > RBG-13-44-9 > RBG-13-44-9 > CAZVKP01. The sequence continues at coordinate 1,341 of CAZVKP010000529.1, forward strand.
AATATTTCAGCAACTGCAAATTATTTGGGTATTGAACGCACCAATTTGTACCGGAAGATGAAAGCGCTGGGGATTGAGGGTAGAAAGGCAAATTAAAACGTATTAATTTTGTTATTCCACCACTTCTCCCACTATTTCTCCATCTGCAATTTCTTTGACAACAATATCGATAATCACACCGGATTCCAATTTTAATTGATATTTTTGTTCCTCGGTTAATGCTTGTTGACTCCTAAACTCCACTTTATCCGGAAATTTCTTCTCAGGGACTCTGTTCATACCTCCGCAAAATCCCGGCTCCATTCTGTAAGTCCATTTGCCATGGATATATTGAAAATCTGATATTTCACTCAATTGTTTTTTATTTTTAAGGAATTGGGGCATATTGAATTTCCTGTTAATTTTGGAATTAAAATGTAAATGAACAAAAAGCTGATTTCTGTATTCTTAAATACACAGTTCTTTTGGAAATACTTAGATTCAAAAATGATATTTATACTTTTATAGAAAAAATAAAAAAATATTGACATTTATCAAAAAAATTGTATATTCATTTCAGGGGCAAGTAATAATGTATTTTTAAGCATTCCGATCTTTTTAAAATTTGGGGAATTAAACTTGTCTGTTAATTAACAGACAGTCCATATAGAGCTATAAATAAATTGCAATTTTAAATTTTTGTATTTTATGAGCATTCATGGATTATTTCTCAAATAACACATTTACCCTTTCTTACCGGTTATTTCATTTTAATTCGGAAATAGAAAAACATCGATCATTTTATTCTTATACTGATTCTCTCCTCCAAATAAGTTTGATAATTCAAATTGTATTTAAAACGAATTGCTTTTAAAATAAAGCCATACAGATTTTTAGGTCTATTTAAATATTTAAGATAGTCAGAGCACCAATAATTCAAGTTTTATGTTGTCAGAAATTTCTATTAAAACTGTTATATGTTTCAATAATGAAACATTGATTAGCTAATATGTGGCAAAAATACAACGTTTATTACATGATTTATATTAATATTATGGGTTTATGTTGTTAATAATAAATAACATACACCAATATTTTAAATATAGGCATATTATTTGTATTATTTTAAATATCAAATATGGAAATTGATAATAACCATTTATTAGAATTTGAATATGAATTCATAATTGTTGTGATTCATTCAAATAAAAAATCAAACGCATTTCAATTTTCCATTGTTAATTACTGTATATACCTTTATGGTCCAACTGCACTTCAGCTGATTTCATTTT
>CAZVKP010000530.1:0-2594 GCA_964627635.1 uncultured Calditrichaceae bacterium
TATGAATACATTTTGATTCGGCATAAAGAAAGCAATGGCTGGAAGAACATAAAACAGGTGGATATGATGTATATTGACTCGGGCGAAGGCACACCGGTGATCGATTATAATGACGGAAATTTTTTCATTGTATGGCGTGACTTTTCTTCCGGTGATAAGAATTTAAAAATCCGGGCATATAATCCCTCCGGCAGCGGTTCATTAGGAATGATGGGCACGGTTCCAAGACCAACAGTTATTCCAAATACCCAAGTTTGATTGGCGGAATGTATAAAATGCATTTAACCTGGGAAGAATCGGGGACTATTTATTATTCTCAGGTAGATTTTGACGGGCTTGAATACTATTATGTTGTTGATAAGGAAAGTGTATCAGATGGAGCTGGTTATTCAAACCATAAATATCCTTCCATCACAATTGATGGTAGCCGGCGTCCCAACATCCTCTGGCAAGCCTATAGCGGTGTCGCCACGGAAATGGAGATTATCCTCCATGCCCGCCGAAGCGGTTCTTACCCCAATGAATGGAGTTATGCCAGTTTTCATGGAAATGATGATTATCATGAACCTTCTATTACGGGTTTCCCGGGTCTGGGGAGCGGTAACAACGAACTTCGGGGAGTGTGGTATCGATCCACCGATATGCTCTGGGTAGCCCAATACGACGGGAGTACATGGTCAGATTTTTACCAGTGGCTCAATGGGTATGAACCCAATATCAGCTCAAACAAGGGCGCCGCCGGTGATGCCAAAATGGTATATCGCCAATATACTTCACCCCCTTTTCTTCTGAAAACAACTTCTCAAAATTTGAATTCTACTGAATCTCTATCTAAAAAATCCACCCCACTCTCTCAGTCATTTGATCGACATCGCCGGGGAGTTCTGGAAATAGGCAATAGCGAAGTTGCTTATGAATTCGGAGAATTACAGGTTAACGGAAACCCGGTTGATCTTTTCTCATACCCCGATACTCTGCTAGCTGGGGTAGACGGACAATGGGAAGAGATGTTCCGCACCAATTCATTCATCGTTTCTAACCGAGCAGACGTCACATACGCCAATTCCTTTGAAGTGCTGAATCGTCCCGGCCTGCAGAATGTTCTCTCTTCTTCCGCTGGTGTTCAGTTTCAATTAGAATTAATTGATGCCCGCACCGGAGAACTTCTGGCAACCCCTGATAAAATCAGTTTGGCAGAAGAGATTCCAGCTGATTTCAACCAACTCCGGAACATGGTATTTCAAACAGGTGAGGAAAAAGAGGTTTACCTGCGGGTGAATTTATCCCTGCCTCCCGGCCTGGAGAGCCATCAATCCATTGTCCGGGTATTTTATCTGGGCAGTCCAAAGCGTATGGAAAAACAGACCGAGCAAACACCTGTGGTGGTCAATTTGACACCCCGGGAATTTCAACTCGCACAAAACTACCCCAACCCCTTCAACCCAACAACCACCATTGCTTTCAATCTCCCCGCTGAATCTAATATTCTCCTGGAAATCTTCGACCTCACCGGCAAAAAAATCCGCACCCTAACTAATGCATACTATCAAGCAGGCAGGCACCAGGTGTTGTGGAACGGGACTGATGACCGTGGCAGGCAGGTGGCTTCCGGACTCTATGTTTACCGGATACAGGCAGAGGACTTTGTTCAAAGCCGTAAGATGCTGATGATGAAGTAAAAGGCGGTTTACCTGGTGATTGACCTTCCCGGAAGCTCTGAGCTTCCAGGAAGGTCAGTTGCTGTGCCGCAGACATCTCTCCGAGATAAGTCGGGAAAAAAATATTCATCCAGGCTCCGAAAGACCATATGGATATTGACAACTTATAATTATTGGACTTTCTTTCTTGTATCACTTTATGATTTCCCGGATTTTTCAGGTTCGCATCAATTTTTACATTCTAGAGAGTTTTCATTCCCCATTAAACCTAAAGCTTGAGTGCGCATTTAATTATTCGTATGTTGTTTGATTATTGTTGAAAAAGTGAATGATCTTTTGATTCGTTAAAAGACATTGTCAAGAATAACTCGGGGAAGGAAAATGCCAAAAAAGAGTGCGGGAATCTTACTATATCGTTTCAGAAATAAAAATCCGCAAGTATTTTTGGTTCACATGGGCGGACCTTTCTGGGCAAAAAAGGATGAGGGTGCCTGGACCATACCTAAAGGTGAATTTAGCCCCGAGGAAGATCCTTTAAACGCTGCAAAACGCGAATTTGAGGAAGAAACCGGCTTTTCGGTTGTGGGAAAGTTTATTGAACTCAGTCCCATAAAACAATCCGGTGGAAAACAAATTTATGCCTGGGCAGTGGAAGGAGATTGCGATCCCGCGGCAATTCAGAGTAATACCTTCACACTGGAATGGCCGCCAAAATCCGGAAAACAACAAGAGTTTCCCGAGATAGATAGGGCAGATTGGTTTTCACTGCAAACCGCAAAACAAAAAATATTAAAGGGGCAAAAGCCACTTATTCAGGAATTTGAAGAAAAAATTCTAAAAAAATAAAGTAAAAAAGAATTTTAAAAATATTTTTGAATATGAAAATATGATTAATTCCTTAGCTCAGCTTCACTAATAAAAATTGTTAGAAATCTA
>CAZVKP010000531.1:0-974 GCA_964627635.1 uncultured Calditrichaceae bacterium
AGTGTAACCTATCTCCTGCAACTTTTTGTGTAACCAATGTGGTGCTAGTTGTCAACTAATCCTTGAAGGTTGTTAAAAGCGATATGATTATTCTGGTAACTATAAATAAAAGAAGCCCCATAAAAATGGGACTTCTTTTATCAAGTCACTAATTATTCATCTTCCGTCTTCTCTATAAATTTCCATCCTCCCACCATGGATGATGTCGTTCCGCGTTCCTCAATGTAATCATGGTAAAATACCAGATATACATGAATAATTGTGAAAATCACAAAGAACCACATCATAATATGATGCCAATTACGGACGGCAAAGTCGCCACCCATAAGTGGGACAATCCATGCGAATAAACTGGGAAACCAACTTTCACTCATGGCAGCATATAGACCGAATCCTGTAAATGCTTGAAAGAGAAAAACTAAAAAAGTTAGAAAGTAGGTAAATCCTGCAAGAGTGTTGTGCCCGACAGATTTCAACGGTCTTTTACAAATCTGCAATATGTCCAGACACAATACATGAAAAATTTCCTTCCAGTGTTCTTTTGTATAAGGAATAAAATTCTTCCAGTTTGCAAATTGATTCCCTACAAATCCCCAGTAGATGCGGAATAAAAAATTAAAGAAGAAAACAAAAGCAGCAGTAAAATGAACGAAGCGAATTGTACCAAACCAGTATTGATTGGAGGCTTCGGCAGAACTTCCGATTGCAATTGGGTTACCAATCAGGTATCCGGTGACGATAAGCACCGCTACCGCAAGTGCATTGATCCAATGATAAAATCGTACCGGAAGCTGCCACACATAAACCTGGTAATATTCTGCATATTTTGTTTTTGCATTTTCCATTATGGTTCCTCCTACATAAAGCTGATCTGATTGAGATGTTTTCCCTCTGGATCATAAAGATGAACCGCACATGCAATACAGGGATCAAATGAATGCACCGTTCTAAGAATCTCCAGTGGTTGTTCGGAG
>CAZVKP010000531.1:984-2583 GCA_964627635.1 uncultured Calditrichaceae bacterium
TTGCCATCGGTGTATCAATCAAGGACGCTTCGTAAGCCGACAGGTTACCATGAACATCTCTGGGAGAGGCATTCCAGGTGCTTGGCACCACTAACTGGTAATTATCTATTAATTTGTCTTTGATAACAATCCAGTGAGCCAGTGCACCTCTGGGCGCTTCGGAAAGCCCGACGCCCTTTGCTTCCTTAGGCCAGCTGTCCGGATCCCATTTTTCCGAATTGAACATCCGCGTATCACCGTTTTTAATATTACTGACCAGAGTTTCATTAAACTCCTTCATCCAGTGAGCAACCAGCTTAGTCTCCAGTCCTCTTGCTGCAGTTCTTCCCAGTGTGGAAAACAGGGCGGTAACCGGTGCATTCAGCTTGCCCAGGGTTTCATTGATTACTTCCTTTACTTCATCCACACCAGATGCATAGGCAACAAGCAATCTTGCCAATGGACCAACTTCCATGGGATGATCTTTCCAGCGTGGGGTTTTCAGCCAGCTATATTTTTCATCCACATTAAGATGTTTATAAGGAGGTTTCGGACCAGTGTAATTGAACTCAGTTTCACCTTCCCACGGATGGAGAGATTTGTTTTTACCCGCCTGATATTTGTACCAGGAATGGGTTGAATATTCGCGAACCTGATCCGGGTCGCTGCCGTCCACCTCTAATACCTCATTCAAATTCCGATTTAGAATAGCGCCGCGAGGGAATTTAAAATTAGTTGGATCGTTGTACCCATTGGTGGGAAGATCACCATAGGCCAAATAATTTTCCAAACCGCCACCAATAGCAAACCATTCTTTGTAATAAGGGGCGACCGCAAGTAAATCCGGAATGTAAACCTGTTCAACAAACTCAATAGCATCATTAATTAGCGAGCTAACATAAGCAAGTCGTTCTGCATTTAGCGCGTTTGAATCTTCTGTGTTAATCGAGCATGGTGCCCCTCCAACCAGATAGTTGGGATGCGGATTTTTACCACCAAAAATTGTATGCACTTTCACAATCTCTTTTTGCCACTCCAATGCATCCAGATAATGTGATACCCCAATCAAATTTAATTCAGGCGGTAATTTGTAAGCCGGATGTCCCCAATAACCATTCGCAAAGATGCCAAGCTGTCCACTGTCCACTAAGCCTTTTATTCGTTTCTGTACTTCTTTGAAGTGAGAGGAAGAATTTTTCGGCCAGGGGGAAATACTTTGAGCAATTCGTGCAGCTTCGGACGGATTGGCTTTCAACGCACTCACAACATCTACCCAATCTAATGCATGCAAATGATAGAAATGGACGACATGGTCCTGCACATATTGTGCACAGAACATCAGATTTCTGACCATTTCTGCGTTAGGTGGAATTGTCATATTGAGTGCATTTTCTACCGTACGAACCGAAGCCAGCGCGTGAACCGTTGTGCATACACCGCAAGCGCGCTCTGTAAATGCCCATGCATCACGAGGATCTCGACCTCTTAAAATGATTTCGAACCCACGAACCATTGTTCCGGATGAATAGGCATCTTTAATTTTTCCATTCTGAAGCTCAGCTTCAATTCGGAGGTGCCCCTCAATCCGGGTAATCGGGTCAACAACAATTCGAGTAGCCA
>CAZVKP010000532.1:0-2553 GCA_964627635.1 uncultured Calditrichaceae bacterium
TCAGATTGCAATGGTTAAAGAACCCCGCCGGATTACCGAGGTAAACCTTCCGGTTCGAATGGATGACAGCTCCATCCAAATATTCAAAGGATTCCGGGTGCAGCACAGCATTGTGCGCGGACCCGCCAAAGGGGGTATCCGTTTCCATCCTGATGTCACCGTAGACGAGGTCAAAGCCCTGGCATTCTGGATGACCTACAAATGTGCAGTAGTGGGTGTCCCCTTTGGCGGCGGCAAAGGCGGGGTGGTGGTCGATCCCACCACCCTTTCCATCAATGAACTGGAACGCCTCTCCCGCCGCTACTTCGCCGAAATGGCCGACATGTTTGGTCCCGACTCGGATGTTCCTGCCCCGGACGTCAATACCAATCCGCAGATCATGTCCTGGATGTTCGATACCTATTCCATGCAAAGACGTCGCTACCTGCCGGGCGTGATCACCGGTAAGCCATTGGAACTGGGCGGTTCTGCGGGACGCAGTGAAGCCACTGCCCAGGGGATGGTCTTCTGTGTGCGGGAAGCCTGCCAGCATCTGGATATTGTTCTGAAGCAAGCGACGGTAGCCATTCAGGGATTTGGCAATGCCGGCTCTTTCGCAGCCCAATTACTGGATGATGATGGAGCAAAAATTGTTGCGATCTCGGATTTGAGCGGCGCTTACTACAATCCCGATGGCATTGATATTCAGGCAGCCCTGGAGACCTGCCGGGCGAACAAGACCTGGGTGCTCAGCGGTTTGGAAAAGAAGACGGCTTGTGAGAAGCTGGATGATCCCCACCACCTGTTGGAACTGGATGTGGACATATTGATTCCCGCGGCATTGGAGAATCAGATAACCGATGAGAATGCAGACCGGATAAGGGCAAGGATTATTGCAGAGTGTGCCAATGGGCCGGTAACCCCGGAGGCGGATGATATTCTGGAGAAAAATGGTGTTTTTATTATTCCGGATATTTTGTGTAATGCAGGTGGTGTCACGGTATCGTATTTGGAATGGGTTCAGAACCGCATGGGGTATTATTGGACAAAGGAGCGAGTGAATGAAGATCTGGAAAGAATCATGGTGAAATCTTTTTATGATGTATTGGATACTTCAAAAACGGAGCAGGTCTATATGAGAATAGCAGCTTTTATTTTGGGAATTGCCCGGGTAACCAAGGTTGCCGGTTTGCGTGGATTATATGCTTAAAAATTTTTAACCTGCAGGTAAATTGCAGGAAACCACATTAGGCTATTTGTGTCATTACTGTTTTATAAGCTAACAGGATCACGAAGGTTCAAGTATTCGGAAAGGATTACAAATCTATTCAATAAACGCTCCCTTCTTAATCACAAAATAGTAATCAATTAAATTTAAAGAATTTAAAAAAATTGCGGTCGGAATCATTTTATTTATTTAATTGACAAAATTTGTGAAATAAATTATATTCATTTAAGGTAAGCAATGTTTATCTACAAGGAGGCATAAATGAACTGGTTCAATAATCTCATTTCCATTTTGTTACCTTATGTACCCAAACCTATCGTTGGTTTTTTCTCAAAACATTACATAGCCGGAGACTCACTGGAAGATGCTGTTCAGGTTGTTAAGAATCTCAATAATATGGGTATGTGTGCAACCATAGATGTTTTAGGTGAAGAAATTTCCGATAAAAATGATGCTTTACATGCAGTTGACATGTATAAAAAAGTACTTGAAGCTATTCAAAGAGAAAATTTGGATGCCAATATATCCGTCAAGCCAACGCATGTGGGTTTGCTCTTGGACAAAGATTTTTGCTATGAAAATTTAAAAATCCTGATTGAGGAAGCCAAAAAGATCAATAATTTTGTCCGTATAGATATGGAAGATGCAACTACCACCGATGACACAATTGATATGTATTTGAGATTTCACAAAGAATATGACAATGTAGGCACTGTATTTCAATCTTACCTGCGGCGTTTGATGGATGATGTTAATCATGTAATTCCTTATAAGCCCAATTTACGCTTATGTAAAGGTATTTATAACGAAAAGCGGGAAATTGCATATAAAGATAAAGATGTAATTAACTGCAATTTTAACTATGCGTTAGAAAAACTATTAAGTAATGGGTCTTATGTGGGTATCGCTACCCACGATGAAAAATTAGTGTGGCACGGTTTAAAACTTATAGATCAGTTGCAACTCAAGCCGGAACAATACGAGTTCCAAATGTTACTTGGCGTAGACCATGAATTGCGTCGAATTATTGTGAATAGCGGCCATAAATTACGTATATATGTTCCATTCGGAAAAGATTGGTTCGGTTATTCAACCCGCCGTTTAAAAGAAAATCCGGCAATTGCAGGACATATCATTACCGGGATATTTGACAGAATGTTTGGTCGCAAACAGTAAACAATTTAAATTTTATGATTCACAAATAATCCATTACTCTGATTTCAGCAATAAGTATTTGAGTCTCATAAATTAAAACAGTGTGTAAATAAAAGGAGCTAAGGCAGAACCTTCCACAAAAACAATAAAAATTCCCATGATGCAAAATGACACTATGGATTTGATTCCAT
>CAZVKP010000533.1:0-2552 GCA_964627635.1 uncultured Calditrichaceae bacterium
GCCGACACCCACGAACATTTCCACAAAATCCGCACCGCTAATACTAAAGAAAGGAACACCCGCTTCGCCGGCAACCGCTCTGGCCAATAATGTTTTGCCGGTACCGGGAGGCCCAAGTAACAATGCACCTTTCGGTATTTTTCCACCCAATCGGCTAAATTTAGAGGGGCTTTGCAAAAACGCAATAATTTCTCTCAACTCTTCTTTGGCTTCGTCACAACCAGCCACATTATCAAAAGTGACTTTGGTTTCACTTTCCATCGATAATTTTGCTTTACTTTTCCCAAAAGAGAAAATATTTCTGGGTCCTCCGCCACCGCCCTGCATTCGGCGTGCGAGAAATATCCAGAAAGCGATCAACAAAATCCATGGAAGGAAATTTCCCACAAACATCAACCATTCGCTGGAGGGCTGAACAAATTCGATATTGATATTTTCTTCCTGCCACTCTGCTACCATGTTTTCGTCAATAAAAGGAAGAACGGTTTTAAATTTTCGGTATGATACACTTTTACCGTTGGGCAGCACATCCTGAAATTCCCGATTTAAAGTTCCGCGAAATTCATTCTCTTTAACAACCACTTCACCCTTTACAATCATATCATTATTCAAAAAATAACGATACTTGGAATAAGGCACGCTTCTTTCCTGTCCGCGCCCCACAGGGAAGATGGAGGTGAGCAGGATAATGCCCATAATAATAATGACCCAAATGAGAATGGTTTTAGATCCTTTTTTCCATTGAAACTCATTATTGTCATTGTTTTGACCGGGTTTCTTTTTCCCCGGTCGATTAGGTTTTTTATTTTGATTCATATATAAAATCCTTCTCCACACTTAAAATGAAAGTTACTCCTTAACTTGATATATTGCACTTAAATTACGTTTCTTCTGTGCTAAATCTAAACCGTATCCAATAACAAATTTATTCTCTATCTCAAACCCGACATAATCAATTGTCAATGGTACTTGTGCACACTCTTTTTTAATCAATAGTGATACAAATTTTACGCTGGCAGGTTTCATACTTTCGATTCTTTGTTTTAAATAATTAACTGATAAACCGGAATCGACAATATCCTCCACCACCACTACGTCACGGCCATGCAAATCGGCGCTAAAATCTTTAATCATGGTAATTTCCCCGGAGGACACTCTTTTATTACCATAACTTGAAATTTTGATAAAATCAATCTCACATTCCACAGTGAGGTGCCGGATAAGATCTGCTAAAAAAATGACAGCACCGTTGAGGACCCCCACAAAAATGGGAGTTTTATTGACATAATCGGCAGATAGTTCCTTCGCCAACTCTTTTATTCGTTTTTGAAGCTCATCACTGCTGATGAGTACCTCAAAATCTAAATCATCTATTTTTAATATTTGATCTGACATTAATCATCCGCTTTTATGATAACACGATAAATATCGGTTGTTTCTCTGCTTACTTTATATTTATCGCTAATTTGAAATCCCAATAAAGCAACAATTTCTTTATCGTTCAACAATACATGCACTGTTTCTTTTTCAGGATGTTTAATTTTTAAATCTGTGAGATAATCGCTTACCAACCTGGAATGTTTAAGTCCCAGCGGGACAAAACGATCTCCATTCTGCCAGGGTCTCACACTTAATGGAAAATTCAAACGGCTCCCATCGATAAATTCCTGTGATTTGTTATTATTATATTCAATCTCTTCATGATTTACTCTATTTATTTGCAGCTTGATTCCAGCAAAAGCAATGGAATACCACCTATCGCATGATATTTTATAATGGTTTTTTTGTAGCGATTTAATAGATACATAGAAAACAACTTTACCATTCTGCTTTACACTGCTAACACCATTTTCCCACCTAAACTCACTTCCGGTTGCTCCTGATTCAAGCCAATAAATAAAATCAGTAAATTGTAAGTATGATACCTTTATTGGCTTATGGGAAAGCAAATAATTAATATGCTCTACCATCAAAATTTGAATCCAAGAAAAATATTGTTTGAATGATATTATATCAAGGTGAAATTTATTTTCAAACCGCTCGACGATACCATCTTTAAAAGCCTGTTCTATTTCTTTTTGCACATAATCATCCCATTCCGCAAGTACTTCCGAAAGTTGTGATAAATGTTTTGAAACTGCAGAATTGAATTCGTCTTTAAGGAGGGGCAAAAGTCGGTGGCGAATTTTGTTTCTCCCTAATTTTTCATCTGTGTTGGTGCGATCAATTCGGTAATCAATGGAATTTTTCTGTGCGTAAACTTCAATTTCTTTTCGAGTGATAAACAGTAACGGGCGAATCCAGGGGCCATGCCGCAAGCGAATACCGGTCAACCCTTGCAAGCCACTCCCCGAAATTAATCGCATCAACACGGTTTCTGCTTGATCGTCCATATGATGAGCGGTGGCAATTTTTTGATAACTATGCTCTTCAGCAGTTTTCTCAAAAATGGTTGTCCGCACATGATGACCGGCTTCTTCCAGGGAAAGATCATTTTCTGCCGCATACTCCGGAATAGATTTTTTTACTGAATAGCAAGGTAATCCCATGCT
>CAZVKP010000534.1:0-1439 GCA_964627635.1 uncultured Calditrichaceae bacterium
CATATGGCGAGATAGCAATGAAGGGTATCTTTACTGTTTCGTACAACCTCAGTGCTTTTTTTCAAAAGATTTGTTAAATCCTTATAACTACCATCGCTATTTAAATATTGTCGAAAACCCAGTAATCGCTTCATTGCATTTTAATTTTTATAATCATTGTCGGATGAAATAAATAAAATTTAAGGAATTTTTGTGATCTTAAAATGTGGAGTAATTTTATGATAAAAATATATTCGTTAAAATATCAGTTTCGATCCATATCCATAAATTCGGGTTTTTTTATCTTTTGCAATCGTATATACAAAAACAAAGCTCCCATGGATAATCCGGTATACACCAAATTTTCTAACATTTTCCAAAAATCAATCGGCGATTCACTATTCTGACTGAAACAGCCACACGAGATATCTAAACCTCGAATCCAGGCTTGTAAAATCATTGCATCAAATGCAAGAAAGAGTCCCACTGTTAAAAGTAGTGCCTCTTTAACCCATAAGCCGCTTAGCAGCAAAATAGCAACAACGCATTCAAGCACGGGTATAAAAACGGCTATCCATCGTGAAGGAAGTGTTCCGAAAACTTTATAATTCTCAATGGAAGTCACAAATTCCTGAGGTGCAGCTAATTTTGGATATGCAGCAATCAAAAACACAGCAGCAAGGGCAATCCGTGTCAACAAACTTAGTATTCTATATTTATTTATCAAAGAATTTCTCCCATTTCAACCGGATAATCTCGATTTAACCAGGATAAATATCCACCATCTAATAAATAAATTTCAATTGCTCCCTTTTTCAATAAAGCTGATGCAACCATTCGCATTTTTTTCATTTGACCGGATTCATCATAAATAACCCATTTGGATTTTGGATCAAATTTATTGGAAATATTTTTCTTATACAATTCCTCGAAGGGAAAATGATGTGCTCCAGGGATATGGTCCAATTCATAATCTTCTGCCGGACGAATATCCAAAAATTTTGCTTCTTTTGTATTTAAGATGATAAATGCAGAATCTGCGGATATGACTTGCATTTTTTCTTTATGTTCAGCAGGAATTAACAGATTTTCAGGAAGCAGTTTTTGATACCTTATTCCCTGCGGAGTCACTTGATTATAAACCACACTTAACACTAAAACTATCAGACCAAGAAAGATTATTCGTATCAATGTCGACATGAGAAAGAATTTTTCCATATTAAATTTTTATAAATTCAAGGGGAAACATTAATAAATAACGGCATACGTTTTTTTTCGACTTTCGGTTGAGAAAATTCAAAAACTAAATAGCCATCGTCCCTTCCTGCTTCTTCGGGAGTATAAATTACTTTAAATTCCTGCATTTTGCCGGGAATTATTCGAAACTCTATTGGCTTAACTTTCAGCCGGTCATTTTTTATCGATCCAATATGCCCAACCAAAACTTTATCCATATTGTT
>CAZVKP010000534.1:1449-2552 GCA_964627635.1 uncultured Calditrichaceae bacterium
CGAGATATTGGCGTGCTGGGTGCTCTTCCGATCTCCATATTGTTGACCACTTTGAACTTGCGTTCCTTTTTCCCCTCTGAAAGTAAAACGTTTTGCATGTTCAGGAAACGGGGTTCAATGCCAATCCGAGGTTGAACAGTGGTTTGCACAATTACCCGCACCGGCGATGGTTTTCCTTTCTCCAAATAAATATTTACTGTTTTGCGAGTTGTTCCATTGTATCCCTTGGCATTAAAACGAACCGGAAGTTCTCCTTCCTCTTGAGGCTGATAAGTATATTTGGCTGGTTTCACAACCGTGCAGCCACAACTTGTGCGAATATTTTTAATTTTAATAGGTTGGTCGCCCACATTTTTAAATCGAATTACTCCTTTTGCAATGGTATCGCTACGAACAGTTCCCAAATCCAATACAGGCGGCGTTAATAGTTTAAAATCCTGGGAAAAGCCAACTGAAGTAAGGAGTATAAGTAAGTTCATTAAAATCGTTTTCATATAGCTCATCGACCCTCCGTTTAAATATTACCAGGAATATAAAAAGTTTTATATACAAGAAAAATAATTGTTTTTACATTATGACGATCATTCAACAGATTTTTCCAATTCTTTCAATACCCGCTGGAAATCTTCAGGTAAAGGAGCGTCAAATGACATCCATTTCTCACGTATAGGATGAACAAAGCTCAATGTTTGAGCATGTAGCGCCTGTCTCTCGATCATACCTAAAAGCGTTTTTGCAAACAACCGATCTGCTTGTCGGTTTAGCTGATTTATCTGTTTGAGCCGCCCATGATATTCAGGATCACCGAATACCGGATGATTAATATGATTCAGGTGAATTCTAATTTGATGAGTTCGCCCGGTTTCCAATTTCAATTCTAACAGAGTAAGAAAATCGAAGTTTTTTTGAACCTGAAAATTTGTTATGGCTTTTTTACCAGAATCGGATACAGCAAACATTTTTCGATCCCGTTTACTTCGATTGAGAAAAGTTTCAATTTGCCCAGCACTATCTGAAAAAGCGTGCCAAACCACTGCCAAATATTTCCGAATCGCTGTCTTTTCAGCAAACTGCTGACTCAGATGCAAGTGGGCAGTATCATT
>CAZVKP010000535.1:0-1697 GCA_964627635.1 uncultured Calditrichaceae bacterium
AACCGTTCCGGCAAATCATTATTTTATGATGGGCGATAACCGGGATCGCAGTTCGGACAGCCGGGAATGGGGATTTGTCCCACCGGAAAACATTGTGGGAAAACCGCTTATCATTTATCTATCCTGGAATTCCCATATTCCAACCTACAGATTGTTTGATAAAGTTAGATGGAATCGGCTGGCAATGGTTATTCGGTGATGTGTAATGCAAAAAGCCGGACTCTACATCCATATCCCGTTTTGTGAGAAGAAATGCGGATACTGTGATTTTTATTCAATCACTCAAATAGAGCGCATAGATGAGTTTGTCGATGCGCTTTTAGCAGAAATCCGACTGGCAGCACCCCTTTACCGGAATTTAAGCGTTGATACAATTTTTTTCGGAGGTGGTACCCCAACCATTCTAAGTACCACCCAAATTCACAAAATTTGGAATCAACTTCATCAATATTTCGATATTGCGCCTGACGGTGAATTTAGCATTGAAGCGAATCCGGGTACACTGGATGAACAAAAACTAAAAAATTTAAGAAAAACCGGATTTAATCGGCTGAGCATGGGTGTGCAGTCATTTCAGGAGGAAGATTTAAAATTTCTGGGGCGTATTCATACAACTGCGGAGATTTTAGAAAATTTTCAAGCCGCGCGGCAAGCCGGTTTCAACAATATTAATATAGATTTGATGACAGCCTTCCCCGGTTTATCTGAAAATCGTTTCAGAGACACACTCGAAAAAGCCGTCTCGTTAAAACCCGAACACATTTCTTGTTACACATTAATCTTTGAACCCAAGACGCCGTTTTATGCCCGGATGGAAAAAGGGGAGCTATCGCCGCTGGATGATGAGAGTGAAGCCGGGTTTTATGAAATCGCCAATCAGCAATTGTCAGATTCCGGTTACCAGCCTTATGAGGTCTCCAATTTTGCTGTCGATACTAAAAGGAGATGCCGTCACAATTTAAAGTATTGGAATCATGAACCATGTCTGGGATTCGGTCCCTCAGCCCATTCATTTATGGATAACCGCAGATGGTGGAACTTTCGTCCGCTCAACAAATATCTTCAATCCGTCGGTGAACACCAAATTCCGGTTGCTGAATCTGAGACACTCGATTCGGATAAATTGGAATTTGAATACATCTTTTTGCACCTTCGGCTAAGAGAGGGCGTAAATTTATTAGATTTCCAGAAACGTTTTCAGAAAAACTTCATACAAAAATACAGCCGTAAATTAAAATCATTTATGGATGATGGCTTACTTCAACAAATTGGCGACCAAATTAGTTTAACCCATAGGGGATGGCTACTGGCTGATGAAGTGGCCGGTGCATTTTAAATGGAGTTTTTATGAAAGTAAAATCTAAATTTTTTTATACTCTGGTTCTTATTTTAATGTTACCCTCATTTTCTCCGACTCAATCTAATTCAGTAAAAAACCTGAAAGAATCCTTAAAACAGCTAAAAGAGAACCGATCGATTCTGTTACAGGAACAGGCATCACGAAGAGAACAACAAATGTTCCGGACCGCTCAATCTTACATTCGCATGAATCGATATCAGGAAGCCATTAAGTTATTAAAATATCTGGTTGAAAATAATCCAAACAACCGGTCTTATTACGATTGGCTTCTGCGAAGTTATTTAATCATATCAAAAGTGCAGGAAGCCGAGCAACTGGTCAATCAAATGCGGAACAA
>CAZVKP010000535.1:1707-2548 GCA_964627635.1 uncultured Calditrichaceae bacterium
CTTACGAGATTGACCATGGGATAATTTTATATAAAAAAGATCAAAAGGAAGAAGCATTTGAGATCTGGAATAAAATTCTGCGACAACACCAACAAAATCTGAATGCCTACACCGGGGTTGCCAATGCCATGCTGCAAAACCGATTGACCAATAAAGCCATATCCGTTTATCAAAAAGCGCTCGAAAATGTACCAAACTCCAGTCACTTGTATCAAAATATTGCCAGTGTATATCAAAGCCGCTTGATGTATTCAGAAGCTGCAAAATATTATATCAAATATTTGGAAAACCGCCCCAAACAACAACGTTACATATTCAAACGGATTTTATCCTTTGAAATAGACCCGGCAAAGCGTTCCGATTTTTTTAAAAAGTTAAGTGATCTGGCAAACGAATCGGATCAGTCAAAGAAAATCCAACTTTTAATGGCCCAATTGTATCAACGCTATCGAATTTTTGAAGAGGCTTTTAAAATATATCAGGGATTGGAAGATGAAAAAAGCAATGGTCACTATCTACTGAAATTTGCTCGCGCTGCAGAACAGGATTCCAGTTTCAGATTGGCATTAAAAGCATATCGGATGGTGATTGATGATTATCCACAATCTAATCGCATCATGGATGCTTATTCTGGTGCAGTGACAACTTTGTTCAGCTTAGCAAAAGAAACCGAGAGCACCGAATATGCGCAGGAAGCACTTCACCTCATTGAACGTGTTCGTGGGAAAATGCCAAATCATCCGCAAATTGCGAGACTCATCTATTTAGAAGGAATGTTTCAACTCGATTACTTTTTTGACGTGGATGCGGCCATCACAAGTTTTTCGAAATTACTCCAACA
>CAZVKP010000536.1:0-2546 GCA_964627635.1 uncultured Calditrichaceae bacterium
TTTCTACCATTCTCATATCAAATACTTCATATTCATCTACATTATTCCCATTTTGGTTGGGTATAAGATAGATTTGAACTTTTACATCTTCCGGAGTAAGTTTTCCAAGCCTTACAACAGTTTCGAATTCTCGACTTTCACCGAAATTTAAAATGACCGATCCGTTAAAAGAAATTTTTTGAGTTTCAGGTAATATGGAAATCTCAGACCAGTGTCTTTCTACTTTATCACGCCATTTTGCCAAATCTTTTGCAAAAGCGAAGTTATTCTTACTATATCGATTACCAAGCTGAAAAGCAGGTATGTAATTTTTCTCCAAGTATTCCTTTAACATCCTATGCGTGTTAAAATAGGATAAAGTGGTTTTCATGGAATTTTTCATTATTTGAATCCATTCCAGAGGAAGTCCATTTTTGTCCTTTTGATAATATAGTGGGACGATCTCATTTTCTAAAATATCATAAAGTTCTTCACTATCCCACGCGTCCCATTCATCCAGAGAACTAAATTTATCGTGATCCCCAAATGTCCAACCGTTGCTTTCTCTATAGCCTTCGCACCACCATCCATCCAACACACTAAAATTGATTCCACCGTTCATCCCAACCTTTTGCCCGCTGGTACCGGAGGCTTCCTGAGTCCTTCTTGGGTTATTCAGCCATACATCAACACCGGATACCAGATCGCGGGCAAGTGCCATGTCATAATTCTCGACAAAAGCAATTTTTCCACGAAATTCCGGACTCATTGATATTTCGTTGATTTGACGAATGAATTGTTGTCCCCCTGCATCTTTGGGATGTGCTTTACCGGAAAATAATATCTGCACCGGTTTATCCGGGTTGTTAATTATCCTTTTAAATCTTTCCATATCTCGAAAAATAAGGGTGGCTCTTTTATAAGTGGCAAAACGACGGGCGAAGCCAATAGTTAAGACTTCCGGTTTTAACCCTTGGCGAACACGTCTCATTTGGAGAGAACCAACACCATTTCTTTCATATTGTATTTGTAATCGCTCCCGCACATGCTTAAACAATCTTTCTTTCATTTGTTGTTTAAAATCCCACAGTACCTCATCGGGAAGCGAATCTATCGATTCCCAAAAATTGGTCTCAGCCTGTTTGTCTTGCCAATTTTTATCATAATGTTGTTCAAGCATTGAACGGGTTTTACGATTCAGCCAACTTGGAATATGCACGCCATTGGTGATATAATCTATGGGTACTTCCGGCTCCGGAACATTCGGCCATACCGTATCCCAGAGTTTACGGGATACCTCCCCATGAAGTTTGCTTACCCCATTTCGATGTCTGGAAAAATTCAGCGATAAAACAGTTAAATTGAATATTTCATAGCCTTCAGGTTGGACCTGGTTACCCAATTCCATAAATTTATGTCGCCGAATTCCTACAGACTCCCAATACTTTTGGAAATATTTATCTTTAATATGTAATGGAAAGGCATCGTTCCCTGCGGGAACAGGTGTATGAGTAGTAAAGATTGTGTTTGAAGCAACGGTTTCCAATGCTTCATCGAATGAAAGACCATTTTCTTTGACCAATTTTTTTACCCGCTGAAGTGCAAGAAATACCGAGTGACCTTCGTTCATGTGCCATGCAGCCGGCTTAATTCCCAGGGTATCTAAAGCTAAAGCACCTCCCATACCAAGAACAATTTCCTGCGAAATACGCATTTCTTGATCCCCGCCATATAATCGGGAAGTGATTTTGCGATCTGCCTCACTGTTATCCGGAATATTGGTATCCAGTAAATACGCTTTCACACGACCAATGTTGACTTCCCAGATCTGGATAAAAACATGACTGGCTGCCAGCGGAACTTTTATTAAAAGGGGAGTGCCATCACTTTTTTCGATTCTTTTTAAGGGCAATTCAAAGGGATTTAGGTCTTTGTAATCAGATATTTGATTCCCATACGCGTCGATTTGTTGAGTAAAGTAAGTCTGGTAATAAAACAAACTGACCCCAATTATGGGAATTCCGAGATCACTTGCAGATTTCATATGATCACCAGCCAATACACCTAATCCACCGGCATAGATCGGTAACGATTCATGAAAACCAAATTCAGCGGTAAAATAGGCAACTAAGTTTTCTTTATAGTCAGGGAAGTTTTGGTTATACCAGGTATTGTTACTTTTAATATAATTATCGAATGATTCAAGAACCGACTGATACTTTTTTAGATAATTTTTATCGTTAGCCACTTTATTTAAGTTTTTTTGCTGAACCTTATTTAAAAACTTGACTGGATTATGATTAACAGATTTCCACAGCCTGCGATCAATTTCAATAAATAGATCTCTAACTTCCGGATTCCATGAAAAATAGAAATTATAGGCGAGATCGGTTAATCGCACCAAGCTTTTTGGTAATTGTGGAACAACACGTACATTTCCCAGAAAATCCATTTAATTTCTCCTATGTTAACCTTACCTTCACGGTTAAGAACCGCTAATAATAATAAAATTTTTTAATCAATTCAAATGTTAACTACGTTAATAGTTACGAAAATTATTTTTTAAA
>CAZVKP010000537.1:0-2541 GCA_964627635.1 uncultured Calditrichaceae bacterium
GGTTATCTCCTGTTCTCGTTCGCCAAGATCGCAGCAAAGCTCAAAATCATACCCCTGCGTCTCATTGACGGCCACAAAACGTCCTGACGCCACTCCTTCCTGAACATTACCGATCCGGATTTCATCGTCCTGATTGATCCGTTCGTAATCGTTCCCGTCGACGAACAACAGCGGCAGAATGCCGAAATTGACGAGGTTCGAACGGTGTATCCGCGAAAAGCTCTTTGCGATCACAGCGAGTATGCCAAGGTGCATGGGAGCGAGTGCTGCATGTTCCCGGCTCGAACCCTGTCCATAATTCTCACCGCCGACAATAAAGCCCCCGCCCCGCTCGCGTGCGCGAGCCGGGAATTCTTCATCCACGGCCTCAAACACATGCTCGCTGATGGCGGGTATGTTGGAGCGCAACGGCAGTATTTTACTGCCGGCCGGCATAATATGATCGGTGGTTATGTTATCGCCAACCTTCAGCAACACGTTCCCTTTCAGCGTGTCTTTCAGCGCCTCACGTTTGGGTATGGGCTTGATATTCGGCCCTCTGTGGATTTCGACATCTGCCCCATCCTCCGGCGGATAGACAATCAGGCTTTCATCACCGGGATAGCGCTCAGGCTCTGGCACGGTTGGCGGATCACCCAACGTCCTCGGATCTGTTATTTTGCCGTTCAGCGCGGCCGCAACCGCAGTTTCAGGGCTGCACAGATGGCACAGCGCCGAAGCAGTTCCCGTTCTGCCCTCAAAATTCCGGTTACCGCTTAAAACTGCAGATGCGACCAGATCGCCTTCATTTATGGCTTCATCAACAGCTTGGGGCAGGGGACCGCTGTTGCCTATGCAGGTGGTACATCCATAACCAACCAGGTTAAAGCGCTGCGCATCAAGTGCCTCCATAAGTCCGGATTGCTCGAGATAATCCGTTACCACCCGGCTCCCCGGGGCTAAACTGGTTTTTACCCAGGGTTTGGTTTTCAATCCCTTTTCAAGTGCCTTTTTAGCGACCAATCCTGCAGCCACCATTACCGATGGATTGGAAGTGTTGGTACAACTGGTTATGGCGGCAATAACCACAGATCCGAGATTTAACTGCACGTTTTGATTATCGATGGTGATATTCACCGGAACATCGGAATTATTGCTCGAAGCAGCGCCTCCTTCGGACTGCATTCTCGATCGATTTTTGTATTCATTCTGTGGAATTGTTTTTCCAAATACGTCTTTCATCGCCTGGTGAAATTTCGGTTTCATCTCTTTCATCAGAATTCTGTCCTGCGGCCTTTTAGGACCTGCCAGTACCGGCTCAACCGTGCTCATATCCAATTCTAACACCGCTTGATATTCGGGATCGGGTGTCTGGTCTGTTCGAAAGATGCCCTGTTCTTTTGCATAATTTTCAACCAAGCGAACTTGTTCGTCGGGGCGCCCGGTTTGCCGGAGATAGCTGAGGGTCATCTCATCAATCGGAAAGAATCCCATGGTAGCCCCGTATTCAGGAGACATATTCGCAATGGTCGCCCGGTCCGGCAATGCTAAATTTGACAACCCTTTTCCAAAATATTCCACAAATTTACCAACAACCCCATGTTCTCTGAGCTTCTGAGTGATAGTTAGAACCAAATCGGTAGCAGTTGAGCCTTCCGGTAGGGCACCGGTTAGTTTTACACCCACCACTTCCGGCAGCAGCATATAGTAGGGTTGTCCCAGCATCACTGCTTCCGCTTCAATTCCGCCGACACCCCAACCGAGCACACTTAAACCATTGATCATGGTGGTATGTGAATCCGTTCCGACTAAGGTATCCGGAAAGGCAACGAATTGGCTATTGGTTTTTTGGGTCATTACCACACTGGCTAAATATTCTAAATTTACCTGATGCACGATCCCGGTTCCGGGAGGCACTGCGCTAAAATTTTTGAAACTCTTTTGAGCCCATTTTAAGACTGAATATCGTTCATGATTACGCTCATATTCCTTGGCAACATTGAATTTGAATGCGTTTTGATTTCCAAATTGATCCACCTGGACCGAGTGGTCTATTACCAGATCTGCCCGTACAATGGGATTAATTTTATCGGGATCGCCACCCAGTTTTTTCATGGAATCCCGCATGGCTGCCAAGTCCACAATGGCCGGAACACCGGTAAAATCTTGCAGAATTACCCGAGCCGGCATGTAGGGGATTTCCAGTTTTTTTACATCTTTGGATTCATAGTTGATTAGCTTTTCCACATCCTCTTGTGTAATCAGTGTGCCATCTTCGTTGCGAAGCACATTTTCCAGAAGAATCCTGATAGAAAAGGGGAGTTTTTTTAGATCAACCAAACCCTGTGATTCCAAAACCGGTAAGCTGAAAAAGGAATAGTTTGTATCATTTATTCTCAGTTCTTTTTGGGTTTGAAAACTATTTTTAAATTTGGCAGTCATAATGTTTCCTTTCTTTCCGATTAATTGATTTTGCATTGATCTCTATTATCATACAAATATAAAAGATTATAAGTGATATTCAAATTTGGAGTTTAAATTTCTCGTATCAAATGACTATAT
>CAZVKP010000538.1:0-2519 GCA_964627635.1 uncultured Calditrichaceae bacterium
GCATATACTCAAAATTCATCCCGTAAACACCGGCGATAAATGTAAGTGGAATAAATATGGTGGCAATAATTGTTAACACCTTCATCACTTCGTTCATTCGGTTGCTCATCGTGGAAAGATAAATTTCCAGTACACTGGATACCATTTCACGATAAACACTGATATTGTCCACAACCTGAATAATATGGTCATATAAGTCTCGTAAATATGGTTGAGTAGTACTCCTGAGGAGCTCAGATTCTGTTCTCAACAGATTTCCAACTAATTCCCTCAACGGATGAGTCGCTCGACGCATAAATATCAGTTCTCGCTTCAGACGTTGAATTTCCTGATTTAGTTGTGGACTTGGATTATCGATCACATTTTCATCTAAGTATTCCACAGACTCTGCCAATTTTTCTAAAACCCAAAAATAGTGATCTATAGTAACATCTATCAGAGCGTACATCAGGTAATCCGGTCCAAACTTCCGGAGTCTTCCTGTTCCCTCCCGAAGTCGTTGTCGCAGCGGCTCAAAAAAATCTTCCACCCTTTCCTGAAAAGTGATCACATAATTCGGTCCCAAAAGCAGACTTAATTGTTCAATATTTAATTCACCCAATTCTTCATCATAAGATAACATTTTTAAAACAATGAAGATGAAATCATCAAAAATTTCTATTTTTGGTAGTTGACCGGTATTTAATATATCCTCAATAACCAGCGGATGAATTTTAAAATGAGTACCTATTTTATTGAGAATGGTGGTCTCGTGTAATCCATCGATATTTAACCATGTAATTGTTGGGGTATCACGAAATGGAAAAGCCGCTTCAATTGAATCTAATTCTTGCATATTCAAGTTTTTTTCATCATAATCAATCAGTCGAATTCTGGTTTTTTCCAATTTCTTTTCCCCCACGTGCACAATAGATCCCGGGGGAAGACCAATTTTTTTGGAGTAACGTTTCATCAGTCGCCGTACCATGTATTCTCCTTATTTTTAGCTTCATAGAATTGCTAATTTTATGCAAACCTAATTGGGCTCAATCTTTTTATTCGGTCCCTTTCGCTCGCGATATAACTGACCAATCTCTGCACCCACAATAAATACAATCGCAGAATAATAAATCCAAAGAACGATAGCTACAAAGAAAAGATAAGCACCGTATACGCGGGTCAAAGTGAGAGAATGAGCAATGTAATAACCAAATAATTCCTTGGCAATCTGCCAGAGAAT
Source organism: uncultured Calditrichaceae bacterium (assembly GCA_964627635.1). Classification (GTDB taxonomy): domain Bacteria; phylum Calditrichota; class Calditrichia; order RBG-13-44-9; family RBG-13-44-9; genus CAZVKP01. Next base: position 1,220 of record CAZVKP010000538.1, read on the forward strand.
TGTGGTCCAAAGTGCACTTAATGCCACAGTCTTCTTATCTAATTTACCATATGGAATAAAATAGTATAGCGTAAAAATCATCAGAAATATGACAAAAAAGGAGATTAAAGAAACCGCTATGGAAATGAGAGTTCGAATCAACACTCCCAGATTCAGAAAAATTTTCAAATTGAGTTGGTCCAAAAGTGAAACCAGTATATCCAGTAATGGAAAAATAGTAATTGAAAACAGGAAGAAAAATATCACCAATATTATCATGGCGAAATCTCGTAATTTACCCACAACCATGTGAACTTCCACATCGGCTTTAAAAATATCATTTAATACAGTGCGCATACTGCTGAATAAACCACTTGCTGCAAATAATAAACCCAAAATACCCAAAGAGCCTGAAATAGTTTTAAAAATCTGAAATTCATTTATTCGAGAGCATATGATTTCCTTGAAATATTCTGCTGATTCTTGATACGGAATTATGGTATCAATAAATGTATTTATTTGATGCTTAATTGGTGAGGTCTCCAGTAATATACCTAAAATGGAAAAAACGATAAGAATTAGTGGTAAAACACAAATAATCAAAGAGAAAGCCAGACCACTGCCCGCCAAAAAAACATGGTGCTCATCCAGCCTCTTAAATAAACCTATAAAATAGTAGGAAAGAAAATCTTTAACTTTTTTAAACATCAGAGGAATAGAATCCAATTTTACCTCAGGTTGATTGATTTTTGGTTTTGAGCATTTATAATAAAAGTGGTTCAGAACAATACGGTAAGTTGGCAATTTTTAACATGACCACTTAATCACATCTTCACGATTATTCTGTTATTTGTTCGGAAATTTTTTCCTGTTCTATCAAAAATCGAATAAATATCAGGATAATTAAATTTAAACCAAAGCCAATTAATGCCCCGAACTCTTCTCTATAAAAAACAAAAACTTGAGTTATTAAAATGGAGATCAGAATAGAACGTTCAAACATTTGAAATGCTTTAAGCCGGGAGCGTGGTATTAAAATGACACCCAAAAGAACAAAAACCCCGGAGAGAACAGAAGAGGACAATTCGAGCCACTCGACAACCCTTAAATTATCAAAAGTGTGGGCAATCTGATCTAATAATGTTATATTGCCGATTGGCTCCCACCCCAATCCCTTGAATAAAACAAAGACAAAGGCATACACGATTTTTACAGCCAACTGCACGATAAAGAAAGCAATAATGGCAATTGTAAATGCCCGGTAAGAGGCAACTTTTTGGTAAAGATTTATAAATGAGGTTTTAATCCGGGTAAACAAATG
>CAZVKP010000539.1:0-2509 GCA_964627635.1 uncultured Calditrichaceae bacterium
TAAAATACTTAATTGAATCTGAACAGGCAAGGTTTTATTTGGATGGTAGTTTTGCGGTTAAATGAATTCAAAAATAAATAAAAAGATCAAGTATGAAAAAGGTTGTGGATGAATGGTATTTATGATTTTTGAGTGCATTCCTTCTAAAGTACATCCCCCCAGCCCCCTCGTCAAATGCCGAGCTTTCAGCCTTCGAAGGGGGGAATAAACTAAGTCCCCCTTTAAGGGGGAAACGGTAGTCCTTTAATGACAGCAACAGTTCTTGAATGTATCTTTGTTAATTGGAATTTGAAAGCTAAAATGTTATTTTTAAATAAAAATTCTATAAGCAAATTTATATATTAACAGTAAGATCTTAGAGGATACTTTTATTAATAAAAGAAAAGCCTCACTCCCTGCGCTACTCTTCTTTTTTCCCTTTAGAAGGGGAGCCAATAAAATCCCCCTTCGAAGGGGGATACAGGGGGATGTTAATCAAGTCCCTTTTTCACAGAAATTTCAGTATACCTTAAGCATTTTCTTCGATCCACACCTTAATAACACTTACAACCTTTTCTGTATTCCCCAAAATCTCCTCATCTTTAAAATGCAAAAACCGAATTCCCAACCCTTCAAGCCGCTCCTGTCTATTGAGATCATTTTTAGCAGCACCAGGCAATTTATGGCTTTCACCATCAGCTTCAATTGCTAACATCAACTCATGACAATAAAAATCCACAATAAAGTTATCAATTGGTACCTGTCTGTGAAATTCATATCCTAATTGTTTTTTTCCCAGAACCATCCAAAGTGTTTTTTCACTTGCAGTGGCATTTCGGCGTAATTCACGGGCGATTTTCTTTAGTTTAGGATTATAGGGTATAATTGGATTTCTGGACATAATATATTTCCATAGTTTTTTGACATCCCCCCTGCCAGCGAGGTAGGGAAATATTCGCATTTTCAGTCTTCCCCTTAAATCCACTCAAGTGGATAGCTTTCTGTCCAAAATCTTTTGCACATTGTCCGTTTTCGATTTCATGCGGGATTCATCCCCTTTTCTGTAATCCACTTTAATAAAAGTGGTAATTCTGTTGCTTTGCGATTCCAATAATTTAAAACAATCCGCTATCACTTTCATCACTTCATCCCACGAGCCTTCCAAAATTGTACCCATCGGTGTCAATTGATACGTCACTCCACTTTTATCGATCACGTCCAGTATCTGTGAAACATACTGACTCACACTTTCTCCCTTGTCAGTGGGAAACATGGAAAATTCAACCAAAACCATAGTAGCCTCCTATTTTAACTAAACATTACTTCTGCCAATTATAACGTTTATCTGTTATTCTATAGCTTGTTTTTGATAAATATTATCCGACTTTTTGAACGGAACCAAAGACGTTTTCACTTGTGGTAATTCTTCATTAGCGCCAATTACCAGAAATCCGCCGGTTACAATTTTCTGTTCAATCCCACTCAAAATCTCAGACTGCAATTTTTGATCAAAATAAGTAAATGCCAAATTTCGACACAGCACAAGGTGAAAATTTTGCTCCGGAATGGTCTCCCGAATATCCTGCCGGAGAAATTGAATATTCTCTTTAAAATTTTCCCGGAGGACATAATCCCCGTTCTCCTGAAAAAACGCTGCCTGTTTAAATTTTTGTGGAAGTTGCTTTAAACTCCCCCCGGAATACCGTCCTTCCTTTGCACGATGGAACAGGTGGGGATCAGTTTCTGTGGCAATTATTTTTAAATCTAAATCAGATTCCAAACCGGATTCGACCTCCAATTTGCAAATAATACTCAATGTGTACGGTTCTTCCCCGGAACCAGAGCCGATACTCCAACAGCGAATTTCTCTTTCACCCTCATCAGACACCAATTCCACTAAAATTGGAAATATTTCGGATCGAATGGTATTATATACACCTCTGTCCCGGTAAAACCGTGAAATAGTAATGTTACACATTGAATCCAAGATGTTCCATTCATCCCGGTGGTGATTCAGGTAAGATTTGTATTCCTCAATTTCATCCAGTTGCAATTCTTTCATCCGCCTTTTAATGCGTTTGCACACCTGATTTCGAACTTTCCGGAAGCCCTTCCACCGGTAGCCCATTTGGGGTAGATATTCCCGCAGAAAGCCCACGCATTCACAATCTGTTAATTGAATTGATTTGTCACTCATCTTTTATTCAGCACGGCATATATTCCGGGTTGGAAACGGCTTGGCGCTGTTCCGATCAGTTTAACCTCACTAAATCCACTCTCTTTAGCTAACGCCTGCCATTTTTGAAACGAAACGGGATGGGGCACCCAGGGATTTCCATGATCGGTGTCATATTCAACTAAAAGAAATTTCCCTTTCGGTTTCAGATACTGCTGAATGGATTCAATAATTGGTTGTTTATTTTTTAAATAATGAAGCGCATTTGCCATCAGGATTCCATCTAAGGGCGGTAGTTCCAAGGGTTGGGTAAAATCTGCCACCTTATAGTGAACCGTAACCTCAGGGAAGCGA
>CAZVKP010000540.1:0-2496 GCA_964627635.1 uncultured Calditrichaceae bacterium
TGGTCTGCCAGATTTTCCCACGGCCGGTGCGGTTGGTTCGAATATCGCCAATATCGGATTGATTCTTGGGGTGGGGGCAATTATCACATCCTTGGAGGTAAAAAAATCCTACGTTCATAAAGAAGTACCGGCAATGCTGGTATTTACATTTCTCTTTAGCATTTTCTCCTGGAGCGGTTACGTCGTAAGCCGAATTGAAGGAATTATACTATTTTCACTGCTTTTAATTTTTCTTATTTATCTTTCCCGGGCATCTATTTTGCAGATGCAGGATTTTCAAGAGGTTCAAAAATCATTGGGGGAGGACGCGGAACATGTCAGCCTGGGAAATCGAATGAGATATTTAGGATTTTCTGCTGCCGGTATCGTGATGCTGATCGGAGGGTCGCGGGCAACGGTAGATGCCGGCGTAGAAATCGCACAAGCTATTGGTGTAAGCGAAACAGTGATTGGCTTGACACTTATTGCCGTAGGGACCTCTCTTCCGGAGCTGGCCACCACCATTGTTGGGCTATTTCATGATGAAACCGATATTGTAGTTGGAAATGTGATAGGCAGCAATATATTTAATTTGTTGTTTATCGGTGGACTTGTCCCAATTCTTCATCCTATCCCTATTGAAGCCTCTTTATTTTACATTGAATTTCCATTCCTGATCGGTTTATCTTTATTGGTATGGCCAATTATGAGACTCCGCTGGAATGTGCACCGTTGGGAAGGAGTTATATTGTTGGTATTGTATGTGTTTTTTATAGGGATTGCTTTTAATACTTAAAGTTTTTAAAGCCTGAATTCATATGGAGTGCAGAAGACAATAATAAGAGGACTCTGTTATGACCCGAGAAGAAGTTTATCGCCTTTTAACGGAATATACCACCAAAGATGGACTGATTAAACATGCATTAGCGGTAGAAGCAGCGATGCGTGCTTATGCACGAAAATTTGGGGAAGATGAAGAAACCTGGGGGATCATCGGGCTGCTTCACGATTTTGATTATGAAAAATATCCCACCGCAGAAGAGCATCCTTATAAGGGTGCTGAAATTTTGCGAGAAAAAGGATTCCCTGAGGAGTGGATAAAAACAATTATGAGTCATGCCTCACACACCGGAGTGCCGCGGGAGTCACAGATGGCTAAAACATTATTCGCGGTAGATGAGTTATGCGGATTTATCACTGCAGTAACCTATGTGCGTCCCAATAAAAAATTGAATGAAGTAAAGGTGAAATCAGTGAAGAAAAAGATGAAAGATAAAGCCTTTGCCAGGCAGGTGAACCGGGATGAAATTCGGGAGGGGGCTGAGCAATTGGGTATTTCGCTGGAAGAGCATATTGAGTTTGTAATAACAGCCATGCAAAGTATATCGGATGACTTGGGATTGTAAAGTTTGGCCACAAAAATCCGGAAAGTTCCCAGAGAATTAACCAAAAAATATGTGAAAATTTGTTAATTTAAATCCTACTAATATGTCAGATAAAACCAATCAGAATTTCCAATTAACTAAGAATCAAGCCAGTACTTCAAGGGACACTATCCTAATTGCGGTGTTTGGTGCACTTTGGGGATTGATGGAAGCGACTCTGGGTGTTACACTTAAAGGATTAAGAATTCCCATGAGTGGGGCGATGCTGTCCATGGTTGCCATCGTTATTTTTCTCACCGGCAGATATTTTGTTCGAAGGCGTGGGTCTATTTTGCTTATGAGCGCAGTGGCAGCAATTTTGAAATTATTCAGTATTGGGACTGTGATTGCCGGTCCCTTTATGGCGATTCTCTTGGAAGGACTTTTGGCGGAAATTATTGTCTCAATTTTTGGTGTGAATCGTTTCTCTTATCTTTTTACCGGCATATTTTTATTGCTGTATACCATTGTTCATCCGTTTCTTTCACAGGGGATTATTTTTGGAGATAATATCTATAAAATTTATCTGGAGATGTTTCAGGAATTTTCAAACCTCATACAAATCGATTCTCAATATCTTTGGTTCGTGATCATTGCCTATGCTGGTTTTCATTTACTGTTGGGTAGCATAGCAGGATGGACTGCATTTGTATTAGCCAAACGAGTTGAAAAAGAATTGATACATCAGTCTCAGGTAAAACATTAGAATATAGCGGATAATTTTTTCACAGATCTAACGAACAGGAATGATAAAAGAGTGAAATTAAATATTGAATCGCAAATGAAAACCTCTTTAACGTATTTGTGCTCAATTGTCCTATTTTTTCTGGCATGCTCTCATGGGTTCTCTGTCAGCTCAAATATTGCACGAATTAGTGATGAAAAATTTGAAGCTCATGAAAATCCTATTGATGTATTTTTTGAAGATACCAAACCTGATGAGGAATATTTTCAAATTGCCTTAATTGATTGTAACCTTAATTCCGCAGAATGGAAAAAAATATAATGCATTTAATTATAGCTAAATTTAAACCTCATCCCTTTCCCTTCTCCACGTTGGAGAAGGGAAAGGGGGCACCCGAATTTGGCGATT
>CAZVKP010000541.1:0-2496 GCA_964627635.1 uncultured Calditrichaceae bacterium
GCGTGCCGGCTTTCATGCCGTGTCCGGTAGCATCTCCAATGGCAATGACTATCGTACCGTCTTCTTTTCTAATATAGTCATAATAATCACCCCCCACTTCGGTTGCGGTTTGCATATGAAAACAAATATCAATGCCGGGGATGTCATTTAAACCTTGCGAATCAGGCAACATGGAAAGCTGTAATTGACGAGCCTCCTCCAACTCTTTCGTTTTCCGGTCATTTTCTGCCTGAAGTAATCGTTGCTGCATTTCCTGTTCCTTCACCCGGCGTTCCTGCTCCAGGGTCTTATTGGAAAGCTCCTTCACTTGGACCAATTGTTTTTCCAAATTTCTACTGGTTAATGCATAATCCCGAGCTAAGGAAATAGACATGGATATGAGAAATGCAATGACACCAAACAGATATAATTGATTTATGCCGGCAATCGGTTCAATAATTTCTAAAGAAATGATCATCTGATATATACCAGCGATAGCCATAATGACAAATCCAGTGCGGATAATCCACTCCCCACCATGTATTTCTTTTTGGCAGGAAAATAAAACCGACCCGCCAATAATCGATACAGCCATAACAAAGGTATAGGTGATATACCAGGTGATGGGACCAGGGAAAAAGTATCCAAGTAACATCATCGTCAGTGCACCAGCCAGAAGCCCCATATAGTATTTGGGAAGTTTTAAAAAAATGGAGTGGATTGTCATCGTTCCAAATAAGATGGTGAATGATAAAGAACCGGCGGCCAACCGGTAATATAAGACTGAGTGACTCAATTTTAAGGTAAATTCGGATTGATAGTTAATATAAACAAAAAATGTAAAAAACAGTAAGAAGAACACATAATACAGATTTTGTTTCGACCTGATGTCGAAGAAAAACAGAAAAATATGGAGCAGCGCTAGCGTTAAGGGAATGATCATAAATAACATTTGAAAAATAGAAGCCGATCTCAAATCTTCGGTTCGCGCTTTAATAAGCTGGTCCATTTTCCCTATCAGGAAGCTAAAACCAGACATTGACCGGTAATCTTTGAAAGAAGATACGGAATGATTTGAATATCGTACTGCGATAACATGTTGACCTGTTAATTGATTCGAGAGTGGTTTTGGATTTCTTTCTAAACGGGGTGTCTCTGCAGTTTGGTTTTTATTGATCGTTCCAATTGATTCAATATACTCTCCGTCCAGATAAACTTCTGCTGCACCGGCACCAAGCAGTAAAAATCCAAGTTCTTCACCACTTAAAGTAGAATCTACTTTTAAATGAACCCGAAACCAGCCGATCCCCGTCCATCCGCTTTCCGGGAAATTATCGGGGGTAAGGCGGGTATCCATGAATTCCCAATCACTGTCATCAAATTGGGGCTTTGCCCATTCCGGATTATCACCGGGATGATATTTCCAGTCTTCATTAATCAACACTCGTGAATATTTTTCTACACTATCTGCAGAGAGAAAAAACGAATTATTCGCATTCGCAAAGGCAGGATTCAGCAACAACGTAAACAGGGTAAGGATAATAAAAATCCGCAAAACAGGTTCACCTTTATATATAAAAGTTCGGTTATCTTGGGCAGAACAATATTTCAAATAAATTGATTCCTTTAATATTCAACTGCACGTCTCAATTTCCCTCATACGGATTCCACAACAATTTGTTGTGTAAATTCAACATATTATACTTTTTGCTGATTTTAATCACTTCATCAAGAGGAATCGCTTCTACAGTCCGGCCTTTGTAACCTGTTACGGTGGTTGCCATAAACATGGAATTGTAGATGGCTTCCTGAGTGGCTTCTTCCACCGCGTGAAAGAAGGGATTCATATCACTATTAGCAATCAGGTCGGGTACCGCAAATGGTTTGCCCTGACTATCGTTCGGAATCCGATACGCAGTTGAAAAGGCAATAGCATAATCTCCGGAAGAATTGCTCATCACCGAACGGGTGCGTGCCATTCCGGTAAAAGAGCGTTTAGCCAGACGTTTCAGGTTACGGACAGAAAGAGGTGCATCCGTAGCGATGACAATCATACAGGAACCGTCATCTTTGGGTAAACGATCCGGCTGTCGCATCTCACGGGAAAAGGGAACTCCATTGATTGTCAATATCCAGCCAAAATTTGACTGGACTAACACACCCACAGTGTAATTATTCCCTTCACCCATACTTACCTGGCGGGAGGAAGTGCCGATCCCCCCCTTGTATCCGAAAGCACGCGTACCGGTACCGGCTCCAACTGTCCCCTCCTCCACTTTGCCGGATTTGGCATTTTCGATGGCTTGCCATACATCTTCTTCCTTTACATGCATTCCGCGAATATCATTCAAATAGCCATCATTGGTTTCACCCACCACTGCATTTACCGACCGGACGTTCTGGTTGCCTTTCTGCCTTAAACTATATTTTACCGTTGCCGTAACACCGGTTCCCACACTCAAAGTATTGGTAAGAATAATTGGCGTTTCAATGTTACCCAGTTCTTCAACCTAGGTG
>CAZVKP010000542.1:0-2473 GCA_964627635.1 uncultured Calditrichaceae bacterium
CTACTTCAACTCGAAAAATGTATATTTCTTTTCATAATGAAAATCAGTGATTATACAAACCAGGGCAACAAGCAAAGCGACTCCGGATACCTTGCTGGTATAGAAAAAAGCGATAATTAAAATGGCACCAACATCGTCGAATATCGCTAAAGATACCAGAAATACTTTGAGTGAGGTTGGAACACGGTCTCCCAGGAGAGAGAATTCCCAGGGCAAAGGCAATATCGGTAGCGGCGGGAATTGCCCAGCCTTTCATCGCCACAGGATCGCCCCAGTTAATCGCCACATAGATGAGTGCAGGCAGAGCCATCCCGCCGACAGCTCCCATCGCTGGGAGGGCGATTTTCTTGGAATCAGAAAGCGCTCCTTCCAAAACCTCTCTTTTCAGTTCCAGTCTTACAAGGAAGAAAAATATTGCCATCAATCCATCGTTAATCCACAACAAAAGGGGTTTGGCAAGATGCAATGGACCAATTTTAACTTCGACCGGCAGCTCTATCAGTAAGTTATAGAATTTTGCCAATGGGGAATTAGCGAGGATCATGGCAATGATTGCCGCAATTACCAGAAGGATACCGCTTGCAGATTCCAGTTTTAGAAAATCTTTTATTGGATTCAGCACACTCGATTTTCGTTCCATATCAACCTCAAATTTAATGGTTCGAAACAGCTAAAACTGAGATATTTTGTGTGTTCAGTTGTTCATGTATTACCAATTAATAATAAAACCAGATTGTTCGATAGTCCCGTATATTTTCTCCACGCGCTGCGAGTTCCTCCAGGTAATCATAAATGGGTACGTCCACGTAATTGTATGGGGGAATTGCCGTAATATTCTTTTCCCAGGGATGAAATTCATAAACCCGTGAGCCATCCGGAAGTATCATCACCAACCGGTGATCCTGACCAGCCCGGAGGTGATTTTTCCCAAGTTTCGGCACATTAAACACCGGTTCATCGGTTCGGTCCAATCCCGGCAAGAGTCGGGCTTCTTCTTTTCTCTCCTGTAAAATTCGGGCAATCGGCACCATATATCGGCTGGTTTCCTCCTTACCCTTCATGTTAAATGTGTAGTAAGGATCTACGCCTATGGATTTCAAATCCCGTCGGAGTTTTGCCGATTCAAATCGTCGGGAATTTTCAACCGTATAAACTTGCTGGTTATACACATTTATGCCAAGTTTTTTCAATTTCTGGATAGCAATCATCGAATCCGGTGTAATTTCGTAAGAGTGTTCAAAATGGGTCACGATAGCTATTTCCAACTCTGGTGGTCGATGAATCTCAGAAAGAATATTGATCAGTTTGTTTGTATACCGCATGGGTAGTACCACCGGTGTTCGTGTACCGATCCGGATTCGGTAAATCTGTTTTTTATTTGCCAAAGTTTCCAAAATTTTTCTAAGCTGGGCATCTTTCATCACCATCGGATCGCCGCCGGTTATCAACACATCATCGATACTCTTATGTTCATCAAACCAACTCAGTGCTTCATCTATTTTTTCCTGAGAGGCGAGCGCTTTGGGCTCCAGCACTCTTTCTATTTCCCAGTTGCGCTGGCAGTATACACAAATCTGTGCGCAGGTATTAAATGGTTTGAGAATGGAAATCATCGGATAACGGCGGGTTATCAGATCAACCGGGGAGGTGTCGTGTTCGCCCATAAAATCGAAGGAAACATGCCGGTCTGATTGATGTTCCATCATTTTATCCACATAATCTTTAGGAGAAATCACTTGTGCGCGAATCGCATGGTCGTAACCAATGGAAAGATTGGTATCCATAAGACTCAGGTAATATGGCGTAATACCGAATGCAATTTTGTTGTTTACTGCATTATGAATGGCTTCTTTTTGATCGTTAGTTAGTTCAATGAGATCGAATAAAGGCTGGGGATCTTTAATTACGTTTTTAAGATGCCATTTGTAGGTATGCCAATCCTCTTCAGTAGCACTGAAATATCTTAAAATTTTTGCCTTATTTTCCGCCCGCCAGGTAATCACCTCCTCTTCCAAACCGGAAGGATATTTCTTAAAATATTTTTTGACACTGGAACCAAACTCATCCAGAATTTCCATCCGTTTGATGGCAGCTTCCCTTCCTTTCATTTTGAAGAAATCCGGAACGCCTTTTTTGACCTGATCGTTCTCCAGATATATATTGGATTTCCCAATTACCCCGCGGAAGAGATTGATGAATTCCAGAATAAAACCAACCGAGATGTTGTTCTGTAATTCACTTCTTTTGTTTTGTGCAAGTTTCCACAAATTGTCCAGTGCAGAAAATTCCGTTCGGAATTCATTGATAGGTCCGATAATACTTTTAAACACCCGAATACATTCGCGAACAGTGGATTTTTCCAGAATATGCAGATCATTGTCCACCGTAAACACCTTGCGTTCTGCCTTCTCCAAATAACCGTAAAGGGCGTCCCGTGCAACTTCTAATTCCTGGGAATTTTGTAATATTTCAT
>CAZVKP010000543.1:0-2472 GCA_964627635.1 uncultured Calditrichaceae bacterium
ACGAAAAGACCTTGCGATGGAAGCGGTAAAAGCATGTGGTGAGAAAGGCGTTAAGAATGTAATCATGATCACTGCCGGTTTCAGAGAAATCGGAGGCGAAGGGATTGAACGTGAGAAACAACTCATTAAGTTGGTCAGGCATTACGAGATGCAAATGATTGGTCCAAATTGTATGGGAGTTATCAACACCGATCCTGAAATAAGCATGAATGCCAGTTTCTCTCCTACAGAACCTTTCACCGGAAATGTGGCATTTGTTTCGCAGTCGGGTGCATTAGGTGTCGCTGTTTTGGAAATGTGCAAAGCACTTCGTTTAGGTTTTTCAATATTTGTTAGTGAAGGTAATAAAGCAGATTTAACCGATAACGATTTTTTAGAATATCTGAAAAATCACAAAAACACAGATGTTATTACCTTATATCAGGAAAGTATAGAGAACAGTGAACGATTTCGAAAAATTACCAGTCAAATTTCCCCCAAAAAACCGATTATTGCGCTTAAAGCGGGACGAAGTGAGAGCGGTGCTCAAGCAGCCACATCCCATACCGGTGCATTAGCAAGTTCGGATTTAGCAACAGATGCTTTATTTAAGCAATCCGGAATTATACGAGCCAATTCGGTGGAAGAGCTGTTCGAACTTTCCCTGGCATTTTCATATCAACCAATTCCATCGAATAATCGGATTGCGGTTATCACCAATGCCGGTGGTCCCGCAATTTTAGCCACAGATGCTATTGAAAAAAATGGATTGAAGATGGCCCCGTTATCCCAGCAGACTCAATCAAAATTAAAATCTTTTTTACCGGAAGAAGCTGCTGTGGAAAATCCGGTTGATATGATTGCAAGTGCGAATGAAAATACTTATCGAGACGCTTTGAAAACAGTTATGAACGACGAAAATGTTGATGCCATCTTGGTCATTATTGTCCGCCCTCCGGTAAACACCACACCCCGAATGATAGCAGAAAGCTTTCAGGAATTATTCACCGGATCAAATAAAAAACCTGTTTTCATTGTTCTAATGGCGCACCATGATGTAGATTGTGGTTTAGAAATCTTCCAAAATATCAGTTTACCGGTGTACGCATATCCGGAGGCAGCGGCGCGCAGTATTGCGACGATGCTTAAGTACCAGCAATGGCGAAAACGACCTAAAGGCACTGTAAAAAATTTCAAAGTGAACAGCGCCGGTTTAAATCATATTTTTGAGACCGCAGTGGTTGAAAACCGAAGCTATTTAAATAGTGAAGAGGTCCAATCCATTTTAAGAAATTATAATTTTCCTATTCCTTTTAGCACCGTAGTCCAATCTCCTGATGAAGCCATATCAATTTTTAAGGAGATCAAAAAACCGTTGGTGATGAAAGTGGAATCTGATGCGATTATACATAAATCGGATATTGGGGGTGTGAAAGTAAATTTGGCAAGCGAAGACCAAATTCAAACTGCTTATAACGAAATTATGGAAAATGCATTAAGAATCACAACCGGCCAAGAGATAGCCGGTATCTTTGTGCAGGAAATGGTATCCGGAGGTCGCGAAGTAAGCTTAGGCATGACTCGAGACCCTAATTATGGTCCAATGATCATGTTCGGGGTTGGTGGAATCCTGATTGAAGTTCTAAGAGACTTTAGTTTTCGAATTGCACCAATCACTGATCAAGATGCCCTGGAAATGGTAAAAGAGATAAAGGGATATCCAATTTTGCAAGGCGTTCGGGGACAGGATAAAGTTCATATGGATACAATAATCGAAAGCATTCAGAAATTATCTCAATTGTCCATGGATTTTCCCCAAATTGCGGAAATGGACATGAATCCTTTTATGGTATCTTCAGACAAAAATCAGTGTAAAATTGTGGATGCCAGAATAAAAATTTCTATTGATGAATAAACCGGGGAACGCTTGGGCATTTATGTAAGTTTACGATTCATATTTTTTATAAACTGAGTGATTTCTAAAAATAATCCAAAGGATAAAAATTTTTGATTCATCAAATACAATTCAGAGCTTTTATTTTCTCTTTTCTATTTCTATTATTATTTGGAAATATCTCACATCTTGCCGGGCAGGATTATTTGTGGCCCACCAACGCCAGCACATTAATGACCAGCAGCTTCTGCGAATTTCGCCCGCGACATTATCATGCCGCTATCGACATTAAAACCTGGGCTCAAACCGGTTATAAAACATTTGCAATTGCAGATGGTTATGTTATGCGGGTGAGGGTTTCAGCATTCGGTTACGGAAAAGCAGTTTATTTGAAATTAAATGATGGCAATATTGTCGTTTACGCCCATCTCAAAAGGTTCTGGCCTGCATTGGAAAGGTACGTGGACAACTACCGTAAACGGAATGAAACTTATCGGGCAGATATCCATCTGAAATCCAATCAATTTCCGGTAAGCCGGGGGCAAATCATTGGCTATACCGGAAGAACCGGAATTGGTGTTCCACATCTGCACTTTGAA
>CAZVKP010000544.1:0-2471 GCA_964627635.1 uncultured Calditrichaceae bacterium
TGCTTAAGAAGGTCAGGTAAGTGGGTGCGTTATCCAAAAAACTCGAAAGAATACCTGTGATCCAGAAATAATTCCAGGGCTCTTTGACGGCTTCAATAATAAAGTCCAGATTTCCGGCAGTACCCGCTCGCAGCATAGACAGCGCAGGAATGATGGTCATGAATATTCCGGCAAACAGTTTGCCCACTTCAACGATCGGAAACCAGGTAAATTCATTACCCTCCCGAATTTTCCAGGGGGTGATCTTAAATGAGAGTAATCCCATTAAAATAAGAAAAACATCTCTTATTATGCTCTGTATGGTAACGTGAATTCCAAATACATTTACTTCACCCAGATCAGCCAATCCGCTGAATAATACACCCCCCATAACGCCGGCAAGGAAAATGAGATTATACAAACCCTTCACACTCAATTGAGAAGGACTCATCTCTTTCAGCCGTGAATTACCATGGGCTTTATATTCTTCTATTAATTCAGCTTCATCTTTGCCTTCGGGAACCTCAAAATGGAAATACTTGAGATGCATTTTCTTGTGCCAACCTTCTTTCCTAAACATAATGGTATCAAACAGGAAGAATCCAACGAGTAGGATCCCCGCCAGAAATGCCATCTACGGAAACAGATTGAATGTCCAGAAGAACGGTACATGATGTAAAAAGCCCAGGAACAGCGGGGGATCGCCCAGTGGCGTCAATGAGCCGCCAATGTTAGCGACCAGGAAGATAAAGAAAACCACCAAATGCACTTTGGATTTGCGGTATTTATTCATCCGCAACAGCGGACGGATCATCACCATGGCGGCGCCGGTGGTGCCAATCCACGAGGCTATAAAAGTTCCGATTAATATTAATATTAAATTTGCCAGCGGCGTTCCAACAGGTGCGCCTTGAATAAAAATTCCGCCACCTGCGGTAAAGAGTGCCCATAACAAAATGATGAAAGGAATGTAATCTGTAATGTAGATATGGAGTATTTCATAAACAGCCTCTCCATGATAAGCAAATAAAAAGGGGATGGCAAATAACAACGCCCAGAAGGCAGATACTTTTCCAAAATGCTTATGCCAAAAATGAGGCGCTGTGAGCGGAAATATGGCGATGGATAACAAGATGCCTATAAAAGGAATTACACTCCAGATAGGGAGTTCTTTCCCCAGTGACGATCCGTGTCCGCCGTCATGAGTATCTGCCGCTTCCGTGTGGGATTATACTGTTGCAGTGTCCTGAACATGTTCGGATTGTTGTGCCAACAGGTTTCCTGCAGGGAGTATTAAAACCGTAAATATGATGAAAAGCAGCATGAATTTTCTGGCTAATGTCGCTTGCATTCCTTTATCCTTTCGTATTTTGATCTATCCGATGCCATAAAAAATAAAAAATGAATCTAAAAATATTCACTTTTTATTCAAAGTTTATTTTTATTAATTATTGGAAATTAAGGGGAATTATTTATAAACTTATTAAGCGGTTGAACAAAAATTGTTCAAACCAAGATTTCACATTTGTTCAAAACAAAAAATTGAAGGAGGCGCAATGAAACGGTACGCATTAATTTTAACGCTGGCGGTCTTAATGCTGTTTAGCGGTTTTGGTATGGCAGAACGACCCATTGAATTTGAGGATATGTTTGCCATGGGACGGGTTGCCGATCCCCAAATTTCACCGGATGGAAAACAGGTCGCTTACACGGTTACTTACTATAGTTTGAAGGACAATACCAGCAATAGCGATATTTTTATGGTTTCAGTGGATGGAGAAAATACCCGTCAACTCACCTTTAATGAAGCATCCGATTCCTCACCCCGCTGGTCTCCCAATGGTAATGAACTTGCATTTGTTTCTGACCGCAACGGTTCTGCTCAGATTTTTATTTTGAGTTTAAAAGGTGGTGAACCGTATCAGGTGACTAACATTCCCACCGGTGTCAACAGCTTTATATGGTCTCCGGATGCCCGGCACTTTGCAGTGGCAACCGATATGCTGCCCGGGCCATCCTCTCCTGAAGAAAGTGTGGAGATGGAAAAGAAATGGGATAAAACACACGGCAGCGGAAAAGAAATTGATAACCTGTTGTACCGTCACTGGAATCACTGGCGAAACGGAAAGCGCAGTCATGTAATGCTGGTTCAGCGGGACGGTCAGTTCGTGCGGGACTTGACACCCGGAGAAGATGATACGCCCCCAATTTCGCTGGGCAGCGATCACGATTACGTTTTCTCGCCCGATGGAAATACGTTGTGTTTTGTGAAAAATCCCGATCCCATTGTGGCAATCAGCACCAATAATGATATCTGGACGACCCCGATCACTCAGGCAAAACATGAGCAGATTACCATTCAAAAGGGAAATGACAGTGGTCCGCGATATTCGCCCAACGGCAGGTACATCGCTTATCTCTCCATGGATCGCGCCGGTTTTGAGGCGGATCAGCGGAATTTAATTCTTTATGACACTCAAAACGGTGAAAAG
>CAZVKP010000545.1:0-2467 GCA_964627635.1 uncultured Calditrichaceae bacterium
TTCAAGTCAAAGTATCAAAAAACATTCATGCAAAATTAGTCGTGATAGATCAGGGAACAACAAACGCAATCTCATATTGGGGATCACTGAATCCTTTATCTTTTAGAAATACTGATGAAATCAATACTCGATTAAAGGGTTTAGAAATTGCCGAGAAATTAATAAACATGAGTTTAGTAAGTAACTTAAAAACGTATAAAAAAACTCCCTTACGAAAAGATCAATTATTCTCGCATACAAAGAATATTGTCAAGAAACAACTTAAAGATTTTAGATGGGTACTTGCGGGATATTACCATAGACCTATCGGGGCTATCTGTAGTAATTCTACTATTGATCAAATAATTAAATTACTTCCTGAATCCAAAGATGAATATGCCCAAATCGAAGGCTTTAATCGTGCCAATTTTGTTTTATGGAACCATTTAGATGAAATTAACGAAATAATTTCACCGCTTCGAACATTCGGCAGAGCAAAGAAACCAACAGTTGAACAGGTGAATTTATTTGAGTAACTTAATGTAAATCTGATTCTTTGCTGAGTTATAAAGTTCGGCAACTATGCCGTTCAAAAAGCAAAACGGCATAATTGCCTTGAGGTCAGTTAAAGTTTAGTGGAGATAATAAGGAATGCGCTCGCTGCAAAAAAAACGCAGCCAGCGTTTGTAATTGTAAAATTCTGTAGCAACATTAAAGTCATTGCACAGGCAGCCACATAACAAATGCATGCACTTGAAAACGCCACAGTTTGTGATTGGAACAACGTTTGTACCGCAAATATATATCATCAGTGAAACTAAAGTTATGTGCCCGAGTGTGGCGTTTCAAGTGATGCAAAACGTTAGGCGGGCAGGTAGTTTTCCAGAAGAAGAGGAATACATAAGCAACGTTATCCCTACATACTATTTGCAATCATTGGCTGAAATCGCTATTTTTTATAAGGAGACTGATTTGAGTGAGTGGAAGCGTGTATTTTTTGAAGGAATACGAAATTAATGTATAAAATCAATATTTACAAATTAAAACTCGTTAGAAATTCCAGTAAATCTGTCAAAGTGGAGGTAATAAAAAACCCGGATGCCGCCGCTCAAGTTTTATCAACCTACCTCAAAGATGAAGATCGTGAACATTTTGTTGTGTTAATGTTAGACATAAAAAATCGGGTAATCGGTATAAATACCGTAAGTATTGGTACGATTAGCGAAACCCTGGTTCATCCCCGCGAAGTTTTTAAGGCGGCTATTTTGGCAAATGCTTATGCCATAATACTCGGCCATAATCATCCTACCGGTGATGTAGCCCCCAGTGTGGATGCTTTAGATGTAACCAGGGAATTTGTCAAAGTGGTTGAGTACCTGAAGATTCAAGTCTTAGATCATATCATCATTGGCGAAAATGGAAAGTATGCCAGTTTGTTGGAAATGGGATTAATCGAGTCTTCTGGTAAAAGTAAAGCGAAGCCATACCGAATTAACAAAAAATAAGACAAATGATAAACTATAAAACCTATGAAATCTAAAGTCTATATTGAAACATCCATTCCCAGCTTTTATAACGAAGATCGAACGGAACCGGAGGTTGTTGCCCGGAGAGAATGGACCAAAGAATGGTGGGATCATCAACGCGACAAATATATTGTGGTTACCAGTCCTGCGGTATTGGATGAACTTGGTTCCAGTGTTTATCCTCAAGATAAACGCGAAAAGGCTTTGAACATGATTAACGATTTGCCGCTTATTTCGATAGAACCTGAGATCATAGAAATTGTACAAGTCTATATTCAACATAAAGTCATGCCCGAGGATCCGGTTGGGGATGCTCTCCATCTTGCTCTAGCCTCATATCATAAATGTGATTTTTTGCTTACCTGGAATTGTAAACATCTTGCCAATGCCAATAAATATCCTCATATTAGACGTGTGAATACTATGTTGGGACTGTATGTACCCTTGTTAGTAACACCGATTGAATTATTGGGAGAATAGAAATGATAAGAAATGATTCAACAATTGATGAAATCAGGAAAATCCGCCATCAAATTTCTCAAAGGTTTAATAATGATCCTAAAAAGGTAATTGAATATTATATCCAATTACAGAAGAAATACCGGAATCGTTTAATAAACTTGGCAGAAATGACGGAAAAAGACGTTCCAGAGAAATTGACACAAGTTTAATATCTCGAATAGATTAATATCGGTTTCATACTATCAATAATTCAGTCTCCAGTGCAGGGGTCGCCTAACTTTTGTTCCAGCCGAACCCGCCATAGATGGTGCTGGAAGCAAGGTGGTTGCGCTACTCAAGTTTAGTGGTAAAATCAGGTTTGGTGCGCAGATATGGCGGGTCTGCTGAACATCACGTTGGGCGTCCGGAGGATATTTTGCCGGTTAATGAAGTCTAACCGACGGTAATCAGACCATAATGTGGGAGGACAACTTACCATGACCCATGATGATTCTCAGCAA
>CAZVKP010000546.1:0-2457 GCA_964627635.1 uncultured Calditrichaceae bacterium
TAACTTAAATCGAAGCAAATTGCTTCGCTTTTTTTATATCTTAAAAAGAGGGCGTCATATGGAAATTGGAATTATCGGATTACCATTTTCCGGAAAAACAACTTTATTTTCAACATTAACAAATCTCGATACCTCTAGCACTCACGCCTCCGGAAAAGTTGAGATACACAGGGGAGTCGTGAGTGTTCCAGACTCCCGCTTAAATAAACTCACTGAAATCCTCGAACCTAAAAAGCAAGTAAATGCGACCATTGAATACATTGACGTCGGCGGATTGGAAAAGCAAGCCTCGGCGGGAAAAGGGTTCGATCCACAATTTCTTTCTGTATTAAAAACAACAAATGCTTTATGCCATGTCGTGAGAGCTTTCGAAAATCCCACTGCCCCCCACCCCGAAGGCTCAATTGATCCGCTTCGGGATATTAAAATCGTTGAATCTGAGTTTATTTTGTCGGATTTGAGTATTGTGGAAAATCGAATCGACCGGCTGGAAAAACAGATCGGTAAGTCAAAATCTGAAGAAGATATTCGTGAATTGCAGTTAATGAACAGATTTAAGGATTGGTTGGAACAAGAACAACCGCTGCGCGAAATGGATCTATCGGACGAGGAACAGCAAAAAATTCGGGGGTATCAATTTTTGTCTGCAAAGCCACTAATTCTGGCAATCAATTATAATGAAGAAGATATTTCCCGAGATTCGCAATTATTTGATAAATTGAAAGATTATCAGGAAAAAGGGAACATGGTGGTAACCGGATTGTCTGCTCAGGTTGAACTGGAAATCTCAAAGCTGGAAGAGAGTGACAAAGAGATTTTTTTGTCGGAAATGGAAATTGATCAACCGGCATTGGACAAACTCATCAGAAAATCCTATGATTTATTAAATCAAATTTCCTTCTTCACTTTTAATGAAGACGAGTGTCGTGCCTGGACAATCCGGGAAGGAACCAAGGCTCAGAAAGCAGCCGGGGCAATCCATTCGGATATGGAACGCGGCTTCATCCGTGCGGAAGTCCTAAATTTCGAAGAATTCATTCAATACGGCAATTTTGTCAAATGCCGGGAAAAAGGTGTATTGCGCCTGGAGGGTAAAGATTATATTGTAAAGGATGGAGATATTGTCACAATCAGGTTTAATGTTTAAGCGGCAAGAGGTTATCCCTTAACAGTTTTATGCCATTCATCAAAATGCCGGTCAACTAAAACTTCGGTTGACAATTTTCATACGTACGGCGATGCCGTGCATCAATTTGGATCATTCTGTTTACGTTTTTCCGGTTCATATCGTACGCAAAAAGATTACAAAATTCCTGAAAATGCGCATCCAGAAATCGTTTTAATGCAGGACTATCCGGTTGTTTGTTAGCGACCTTCTCCAAGCGATCTACCACCGCAGTGGCTAATTTGCGGGCATTTTGCGGGTTTACATTGCTTTCAACAAAATAAAGTCCTTCGTAATAATAAAATTTCGCTTCTCGAAGCGGCACATGATCACCATCGGTAATTAATATCACCTTTTCTAATCGATCCGTCCAGCCCGATGAAGAGTTGCTTGAACGCCCTTGATTTGCAATATCCTGTGCTTTTTCATAAAATGAACTTCCGCCACGCAACTCATAGGTATCCATCTCTCCACCAAGAACCATGTAGGCATAATAATCAACTAAATCCAGCAACGGATCGAAGGCGGTTCTGAATGCCTCAAACGCCTGACTGGAGATATAGGTAAATTCACAATTTTTATCATAATAATTTGCTCCACTGGGTGATCCAATCAAGAATTGAGATCTGTAAATCTTTTCAGAGCCGCGGTCTGTTACGGTTTCGACAATTAATTGTACATTGGAATCGATAACAATATCATTATTTTCTTCGCTCCAGGATCTGTTATTCAGATAAGAGGTTAATTTTCGTTGCAGGTCCACCAATTCTTCCTGATCTCGTGGCTGCAGATGCTGAATTTGCACTGAAACCTGACAATTAAGGTTCTGAGCATTACTGTTAACAAATAAAAGTAAGGATAATATTAAAATACTTGAGGATAGATAATTAAAAACTCTCATTAATTCTCCGTTGTTAAATCTAATACTAACTAACAAAACTTGAAAATTAATCTTTCGAAGTTCATGAATATTACCACAATGCACACCAATAAGTTTCTGATTCATGCAAAAGATTCAGATCAAAATCTTGCTTGTAATATTAAAGGAGGGTGGATAATACATTCCACCCTTGCTGTAAATTATTTCTATTTTGCCAAATTCTTCAATAGCGATTCAAAGAATTCCCAAAACTTTTCTACAGTCGATAATTGAACCCTTTCATCCGGGGAATGTGCGCCTTCAATTGTGGGACCAAAAGAAATCATATCCATACCGGAAAATTTGTCGCCGATAATTCCACATTCCAAACCGGCATGGATTGCCTTCACTTCCGGCTCTTTACCAAACAAAT
>CAZVKP010000547.1:0-2457 GCA_964627635.1 uncultured Calditrichaceae bacterium
CCGATCTAAAAAATGCAATTAATTTTAATAATGCGTTATTTTTTCAATCTAAATGTAAAAGGAATTGTCATCCAAACCTTTACAAAGCGATCACGCTGTTTACCAGGTTTAAATCTAAACTGTTCAGCAGCCGCTATAGCAGCATCATCTAACATGGGATGAGATTTTACAATTTTCACATCCTCTACATTTCCTTTAGTATCAATTAAAACCTTGGTCACAACCATTCCTTCGATTCCGGCTTTTCTGGCCAATTCCGGATATACAGGTTCTACGCGCTTAATTACTTCCGGTTTATCAGATAATGCGTAAAACTCTACAATAGGTTCTTCTTCTTCCGGGGGAGGAGGTGGTGCCTCTTCTACCGGTTGAGAGAAATCAATTTCAGTTTCCTCAATTGTTAACTCATCCGGAATATCCTCGTCCTCAGATGCTACAGGAATAGATGGTCTTGCCGGAGGTGGTGGGCGATCAAATTGTTCAGTTTGTGGGATATCTACTGTTTCAATTTGTACATCTACAGTTTTTTCAAGCTCGTAACCGGACTCAAATTTCTTAAATGAGAACAATATAACAATCAAAATTAGCAATGCTATAACCAGAGAGAGCTCAAATATTTTCCGATATTTGACCTTTAGGTCAACATCCGGATTTTTGTAAATAAATTGACGTTTTGCCATAATTATAACCTCGATGGCTATTGAATAATTTTACTTACTTAGGTAATGCTGAGTAATTAACTTTCAAGGCTTGAGCCTTTCGTAATTCTTGCTGTATATCACTTACTATCCCCATTTCTGCCTCTCGATCAACTCTTAACGATACAATCAATTGGGGGTCATCAGCTAATTTATTATAGACCAGAGTACGTAAATTTGTAACTTTCTTTACCGTCACATCATCAATTACCACATTATTAAATCTGTCCACCCAAATGGTTGAAACATGCCGCTTCGATACTTGTAATTTTTCAATTTTATTCGCTTCGGGCAGACTTACTTTTAAACCGGTGTATTGCCGTAAAACAGTACTAACCATAAAAAATATGAGTAATTGAAAAATGATATCCGGCAAAGATGCTGTAGGTATTGCAGTTCTGACTTTTGATTTTTTTTCTATTTTAATGGCCATGAAAATCCTCGCCTGATATTTTAGATTTTCTAAATTTTAAATGTTACTAAGTCTGTTCAGGTTCCGCTATTGAAATACGCGTGGCACCTGCACGCTTCAGTTGGTCAAGTACCTGAATATAGGTGTCATATTGGGTTTTTCTGGTCGTTTTCACCGAAACAATAAGTCTTTCATTCTCCATAATCTTATTGCGAATTACGTTATCTACATCCTCAACAGGAACCAGCTCTTCGTCTATCAGAATTTGCCCCTGATCATTAATCAGCAGGTTGGTAATATTTTTCTGTGCCACTTCAACATTTTCTCCGATAGGCGGCAGTACCATGTCTAATCCTTTGTCGATATCAATAGTCGTTGTTACCAGAAAGAATATTAATAATAGAAAGACAATATCCGGCAAAGAAGCCATGGGAATTTCTGGTTCACCTCTTTCTTTCTTCTTTAAAATCGCCATTTTTTAATCCCCATTATGGTTATTTACTTTCCTTCAAATTCTGCTAAGGTATCCACCAACTGTACGGAGGCTTCTTCCATATCGATAATCAATTTGTCGATTCGAGCAGTTGCCCAGTTGTAAAACAACTGAGTAATCATTGCGACAATCAATCCGAACATCGTCGTCAACAATGCCTGAGAAATACCACCTGCAACAACTGCCGGAGAAATATCATTTGCTGTTTTAATAGAATCAAAAGCAACGATCATTCCCCATACAGTTCCGGTAAATCCAAGCATCGGTGCTACCGCAATAATAAATGCTAACCAGATCATACCTTTTTCTAAAAATGCCATTTCGATTGAACCGGCGGTGGAAATTGATTTTTCAACATATTCCACACCTTCTTTTGCCCGCACAAGTCCAGCATGAAAAATGGAGGCCACTGGTCCGCGGGTACTTTCGCAAATCTCCATTGCGGCTTCTGTTCCACCTTCTTTCAATGCGGTTCGCACTTTCTCAATAAAACGACGAGTGTTAATTCCTGCACGCCATAATGTGATCAGTTTGGCGATCCCAATGGCAATCCCAAATATAAGTAACACCAGAATCGGCCACATAAAGTTGCCACCTTGTTGGAATAATTGGACCATAGTAGTTAAACCTCCTAAATTCAGTTTCTTAGTTAGATATATTATTTACTAAACAATAGCAAATTTTACAAATTACAACATATAAAGTCAATATTTTTTTAATATTTCGGTTGAAATTTATTAATATTGCCCTTTGTGCTAATTCACTTTTGTGTTTGTCCGTATCTTGTTATAATTGTCTTTAAGAGAATGTGTCATTCCGAATCCTTCTTATAGCAGGTGCCACACGGTGGTGGC
>CAZVKP010000548.1:0-2451 GCA_964627635.1 uncultured Calditrichaceae bacterium
ATTGTCCCACAAGTGGTTTAAATTACACTCACGAGCCTTTAGTAATTGCCAATGTAAATCGCTTGAATGATCTTCAGCCAAAAGCCCCCTCAAGGTAAATTAAAATAAACATACAGGGATAGAATTTAAAACAACCGCAACCTCTTGACCATATGTTGTATAAAAATAAGTACATATAAAGGTAATCCAATTTTCATTTTAAATCAAATCAAAAAATTCGTTTACAATTACTATCTGTTTTGGATAAAAATTAATTGAACTTCCAACAAAGAGATTTGGAAATTAAATTTTATTTTTTTATTTTGTATTTTAATTAATCAGGTTCCGGGTTCAAAATTTCCAAGGCAGGATTAAACTTTTTGAGAAGCAATCTTTCATAAAAGTCAAACGCCTACTTTGTATTGAACCGGATGAAGTTTATATATCAAGAGAGCAATTTAGTATAAGCGACCAGACAACTGCGGCTATGACATTCACTGCCGGAAAAGAACTCGATCTGCACTTAATGGATTTATGAAGTATCGTAACTGAGATAAGGAGCTTAAAGTTTTATGCTGGTTGAAGTACCGCACTATATTATAACTTAAGCTATATAGAAGGGCAGCTTGATTGGCGAAACTTATTATCTGAGTACTTTTTTTCTATAAAAAATAGCGAAATTTATTATGGATAATCAACAAAAAATTGACACCGTCGTTTCTGAACTTGAAAAATTATATCCAAATGCAGTGCCGGCATTAAATTTTTCCAATGCGTTTGAATTGCTGATTGCCGTTATTCTATCTGCACAATGTACTGATGAACGCGTCAATAAAGTAACCCAAGATTTATTTAAAAAATATCCGGAGCCTGAAAACTATCTCAGCGTTTCCCAAGAAGAGTTAGAGCAAGAAATCCGACCGACCGGTTTTTACAGAAATAAGGCAAAATCGCTACGTGCCTGCTGCGAAAAACTTATTCAGGACTATGACGGCAAACTCCCAAAAACAATTGATGAAATGTCTAAATTGCCGGGTGTCGGTCGTAAGACTGCTGCCATGGTATTGGGAAATGCCAGGCATATCCAGCAGGGCATTGCAGTGGATACTCACGTTAAACGAGTAATAAACCGATTGGAAATATCGCTGCAAAAAAATCCGGATAAAATAGAAAAGGAGCTGTTAAACCTTGTTCCAAAACAAAAATGGACCTGGACAAGCAATTCGTTAATTCTTTTTGGTCGACAAATCTGTGAGGCAAAAAAGCCAAACTGTTCCCAATGTCCATTTAAACACTGGTGTCCCTTTCCGGATAAAACCATTTAGGGATAAGAAACCTGATAAACATTGAATTCAGGCGCCATAATTATCATTTGAACTTTTTAAACATGTTATTCATTAAGTAAGCTTTATCAAAAATTCAACCTAACCAGGGAATATTTTAATGAAAGAAAATTCCTGGAACTCTATGCCTACTTGGATTTTTATCTTCTATCTGCTTATCGGCGGACTGTGGATATTGTTATCGGATACAGTGGTAGAATCTTTTACCACAAATCCCCAAACGCTCTCTCAGATACAAACATTTAAAGGCTGGTTTTACGTGCTAATTACAGGGCTTTTACTTTATTGGCTGATCAAAAAAGGAGTGAGGGAAATCCACAAATCAACTGATTCGGTTCGTAAGAGCGAAGAGCGATTAAATCTGGCATTGAAAGGATCAGAACAATCTCTATGGGACTGGGACCTGACCAATGATAAAATTTATTTTGATACCTCCTGGCCGGAAATATTAGAATATCCATCCGGCGAACTCGTTCCGGATTTTCAAAATTGGAAAAAACTTGTACATAGCGAAGACCTGCCGGAAGTGATGGATAATCTAAATAAGCATTTGGATGGCAAAACTGACGTTTTCAATTCCGAATACCGTATTAAAACCAAGCACGGAAAATGGAAATGGATTTTCGATAAAGGTAAGGTGGTGGAATGGGATGAACAGGGGAATCCGACCCGAATACTGGGAACCCATAAGGATGTTACCTACCGAAAAGAAACGGAATTGGCATTAAAAGAAAGTCAGCGAAAACTTTCCACATTGATGGATAATTTGCCTGGTATGGCATATCGATGTTACAACGATGAAAACTGGACCATGGAATTTGTGAGCCAGGGATGTGAGGAATTGACCGGGTATGCCAGAGAAGATCTTTTATTCAATAAAAAAATTTCATACGCGCAAGTCATTCATCCCCAAGATCGTAATCGGGTGTGGCAATCTGTGAAACAATCAATTGCAGCGGGAAAGCCATTTGTTATCACCTATAGGATAGTAACTGCAAACAATATCGTTAAATGGGTATGGGAAAAGGGGAACTTAATTCGAGCCGATGAAGGGACTTCAAATATATTAGAGGGTTTCATTAACGACATCACCGATCAAATCAATACTCAGGCAGCCTTAGAAAAACGG
>CAZVKP010000549.1:0-2442 GCA_964627635.1 uncultured Calditrichaceae bacterium
AAAACTGTTACCCCTGAAAAGGAGGATTTTGTTAAAAGTTAAATTAGCGAAAACACTTAATTTTTGTACTAACTTAAAAGTAGTAAATATATTAATCGTTTGCAAGACATCACTCGCTTGTTTTGATAGTAGAGACGCAACTTAAACACGCAGAAGCCTTGGACTAGTCGATGTATCACAAAAAAGTTTGGTCAGACTGCTATTAAATTCCAGCACAACAGTAAAAAAGGCACAATATCATTTAAATTTATCTTTAATTGCCAACATGTCAGTCGATTATATCAATCAATACAACTAATCCGCCGGTTCAATAATCGCAGACATGGACCCTTTACAGCGGGGAATCCGCCAGTCTGCACCATAGGAATGAATTTGATCCCGTTTAAGCTCAGCCCGCTCTTTAGTGGTGGTTTCCACAATTACCCGACCGGTGGTGTCCACTTCACGCGCCATTTGGAAAGCCAGTGACTCGCTATGCCCGAACAATTTCATCAACATTTCGATCACATATTCGTAGGTATGGTCGTTATCATCCAGTAAAACCACATTATATTGAGGGATGTGCAGTGCCTCTTCTTCCTCGTCCACTTTCTCTTTTTCTTCTGTTTCGACTTCAGTCACGGTCTCGGAATCCATCATCAGCATATCAGATTTTGATTCAATCTCAAGCACAGGGAACTCTCCCTCATCAACCGGATTTATTTTCATGATAAGTTTATTCATTTATACACAGCAAATTAGAACTTAATTTGTTATTCAATTTGCATCTATTCATGAATGAATGATAATAAACAATTTCACTTCATGCAATGAATTAGATGGGTGTTTAAATTTTTCTAATTAAATTGCCTTTTGTTTCAAATCCTCAATAATTTTAGCATCAATCCAAAAAATGTTGGGATTCCCGTTAAGCGGCGATTTAAATAATTTCTTTAATTTTTCGTAAGTGAGTCTGTCCGGTTTATCACCTTCCGGGAGTTTATCAGACATAAAAAACAGGTAATTACCGTCCCGAGAAACAAATGGTGAATATTCACTCCGGGCAGACGAATTGATCTTTTCGCCCATATTTAAAGGCTCGGTCCAGCGGTCATTTTGATCTCTGAAACTGATATAATAATCCGTTCCGCCAAAACTATCTTCCCGTCCGTACACCGGAACGATAATATAACTTTCATCCGGTGCCACGAAGGCATTATATTGCGCCTGTCCGGAATTCACCTGCTCCGGCAGCTTTTCCGGTTCGGTGTATTTCCCGTTTTTTAACCGCGAGCGATAAATAAACCCAATTGGACTCCCTTTCTCCTGGCGGGTAAAATAAATGGTTCCGTCGTTGGTGACCGAGGGAAAATACTCTTCATCATTTGAATTTACCGGTGGACCCAAATTATAGGGTTCACTCCAGCCATCTTCCACACGATCCATTACCCAAATATCCTCGTCTCCTTTTTTAAATTCGCCGTTTGCGGTATCAGGTCTATTGGATAGAAAGAAGAGTTTCTGCCCATCAGGCGAAATACAGGGTTCCAGATCAAACCACTCCGGATTGTTTGAAAATTCCGTAACTTCCGGCTCCGACCATTTCCCATTCACTCTCTTGGTAACCACAATTGCGGTCAAATCATATCGACCAAGAACCACTCCAAAATAAATTTCACTGCCATCGGGCATTATTGCAATGTCCCGATTATACATTCCTGTGGAAACAACGCCGGGGGCAAATAACTCTGCTTCTTTACCCGGAGATTTTTGACCGAGGTCATCACCACGTAATACCGGAAATTCATTCTGAGTCGAACAGAATAGGAATAAAAAGACAACCAGCAATCCCCATTTCATAAGCTTCTCCTGTAATAAATTGAACTATATTGACCTGTTTCTCCACTACGGAAGTACAGCCGGAAATGTTTTGACTTAAAAGATTTATATACAATTTTATTTGGAAGGGTAGGATTTTTATTACTGTAAATATGATTATGTGTTCTGATCATCAAGATGCAAAATTTTCCAGGTTGGTGCAAGAGTCGTAGTTCATTTTTTCTCCTTAGCCATCTGATCGTTTATTGTTCTTTTTGAATGCAAAAAGAACAATAAACGCCTTTGGCGAAATAAACTCAACATCCCTGTCTCGAACAATATTTCGCCCGACCCTCCCTGGTAATATGAATTTTTTTTCGGCTTATGATAATTGGTTCTATTTAAAATACCTCTGCGTCCCAATCTTTACATTTTTCAAGTTGCCACGGTAGGAACGGAGTGCTGCAACAAACAATTTGCATTCGTCCCTACAAGCGACTCATACCATTTTTCCTGAAAACAAAATCTTGAAGTTGATTTTTGATGAAAAGATTTTATACCACCAAATAAATATTTCGATATAAATTAATATGATTCTACCATTAACTCCGTAAGATCTATAAATATTCAACTTTGATTTTTCTT
>CAZVKP010000550.1:0-709 GCA_964627635.1 uncultured Calditrichaceae bacterium
GTGATTTGTTCGATATCTCCTTTGCCCTTGGTAAATTGCTTTATTTCAGTGAGTAAACGCGATATTTTCTGTTCCACATTTTTCATTAAATCCTGATCGATTTTGGCAGCAGGTTTTCTGATTTTTGCTTTCGAAAGTGCTCGGAACATATTGATGTTTACTAATTCTTTGAACGGATGGTGTATGGGCTGTAAAAATGTCTCCTTTAGGGCTTCCTCGATATTCGGTACCCCCCGACCATCTAAATATTGGTCAAGATCCGCATAGTGATTCCACACATTATCCTGGACTTCGTAAAAGTCCCAAAAAACATGGTATTTAAATGCGCCAAGTTCAACGTATAAGCCTTTTTCAAAAAAATCTTTACTTCGGCGTATAAATTGTAGTCCGGAATTATGATCCCGAAAGATGACAAAATAGCCGTCTTCATTTCGAAATCCCAATCCTTCGCCCAGATTTGTTTGGGTTAAAGTCCGTTCCTCTCCATTTCCGGTTTTCGCTGAATATGAAGCGGATGTTTTAATCCAGCCAACGGCATTCTCAAATTTATTGTTATAAATTACCAGCCCACGTTCATTTCCGTGTCTATTTGAGTAGGCAAACACATTTTCATTCACATGGCCAGCGGGATCATAAAAATCGTATAGAAAAAAATTCTCCACATCAGCAAAAACATATCGTTTTCGCATCAATGGAAATATTTCTCTTT
>CAZVKP010000550.1:719-2426 GCA_964627635.1 uncultured Calditrichaceae bacterium
AACTCCTGATTAGGGGTTTCGTCCCAATACGCCCTGCGATATTCCATTCCGTATTTTTCGCGATATCCCTCTATTTGTCCATGTCCAAACATTGGTAATCCGGGCATGGTAACCAGCAGTGTAGTGACGCCAAAGTATTTATCATCACTTCCAAATTGTGCAATTGCAGTTTCTTCATCCGGATTATTCATGAAATTAACAAATCGTTTTAAAATTTCCGGATTAAATTCAAGTACATTTTTAATGGAAAGTCGATACTTGGAATTTTCTTCTTTTTTCAACATATTCATAAAAGCACTATTATAAACCCGGTGCATACCCAAAGTGCGAACGAAATAACCTTCCATCAGCCAAAATGCTTCTGCCAGTAAAAGTGTATCCGGCACCTCTTCTGCGATCCGGTCCACCACTTCCCGCCAAAACTCTTCTGGCATGGCGGCGTTGAAATCGGATTTAGCCATACCATGTTCGGCTCGTGTGGGAATATCTCCGCCGGTACCGGGTTCAGGATACCATAGTCGCTGATAATGTTTTTTGGTTAGTGTCATGGCGGCATCAAATCGAATGACTGAAAACTTTCTGGCGACTTCCAAAATAGTCTGTATCACTGCCTCACGAACTTCCGGATTCAAATAATTGAGTTGGGCAGTATCATTCCAGGGCATGCTGGTGCCATCATTCCCGTGATAAATATACTTTGTATCTCCGGTGTGATGATCCACTCTTTTAAATTCCACTGCAGCATCAGTCCGGTTGTAATAATGATCTTCCAGGTAGAGACCGATTCGATCGTCCCACGAAAGATTTGGCCCGTTAAAGGTGTGGGATGGATAAGGCGGATAATCCAGTGAAATAAACCAATCGGGGTGTTCTATTACCCAGCGGGAATCGATTGCCATGTGATTCGGCACCATATCTCCTGCCAGCCTTATGCCGTAATGCCAGGCACGGTCTTTTAAGTTCTGATAAGCTTCCTCGCCTCCTAAATCCTGGGCAATTTGATAATCGAATAGTGAATATGCGGACGCCACCGCTTCCGGATTACCACACATTTGCTTAATTCTTTTGGATGCCTGACTCCGCTCCCACAGCCCGATGAGCCATAGTCCGGTAAAACCCCACTTTGCTAACTTATCAAGTTCTTCGTCGGGTATTTGATCCAAACGGTGGATATGCCGCTGATATTTTTTTGATAACTGTTCCAGCCACACAAAAGTGCTTTTTGCCAGAATAACAACCCGCGGCATCCACTCTTTGTCGGGACTAAAACGTTCCGTTTCATATTCGGGAGCAACGCTAAATTCATAAACTGGTGCCGTTCCTGTTACCATAAATCGTGTTTTTTCCTCTTCCGAGATCAGATCTAATCCTCTCAAAAGTTGGTACAAATATTTACCCAGGATCAGCCCCCATTCGCTTCTAATGTAATCTAACTGCTCAGTCAAAGAATGCGGAAACTTTCGTGCCGGGCCTTTAAGCATGTCGATTAAGTTTTCATTTTCCCGCCCGAAAGCTGGTTGAGAATCAAAATATTTGTACAGGTGTTCGAGAATTTTCCGATAACTGGTTTCTTTTTCCAGACCGGTATCATCAAAAAGCTCCAGATATGGAGAAAATGCCGGATTTTCATTGGCTAACCAGAGCAAAATCATTTCTTCCAGGGTAATTTCCCGATGAGAAACCACATCAGATTCTGCGGCTAAATAT
>CAZVKP010000551.1:0-2410 GCA_964627635.1 uncultured Calditrichaceae bacterium
GGAAGAACTCTGCTTCCAGCGACTTTCCCCGATCTTTGGCGAACCAGGTATGAACCTGTTTCAAAATATTATCCTTGGGTAAATCCTGTGCCCTCCCTTTTCTGAATAGTTCTTCAGCAGGTTGTGGTCGAGGTCCCCAGCGAAATAATTCCTCACCGTCGGCATCAATTGCAATCAATAAAGGAATCCGCCGTTTTCCCTGGTTTAGGTACTGATCCATAATTTCAAGGTTTTGGTCCCGGGGAATCATCCTTAATTGAATATTTGAATTTAGGGCCGCTATTTTGGTTATGTAAGGAATTGTTTGGGCAGAATCTCCACACCAATATTCTGTAAATATAAACCAATATTGTGGTTGCTCAATGGATTCAACAACTTCTCTCAATTCCTGTGAAACCACATAGGTTTTTTGTATTCGCACAGATCGCTGATAATTCAATGGAATATATTTTGAACGCTTATCAAGGTCTTTAGAATCACTTTGCGCTATTTTTCGCATTTCCGTCATCATTTCTTCATAATCCATTAAATTTCGAATTTTCCCTTCTTCATAATACTGAAATATCATCGAATACTCCTTTTAAAATTCGTATCAATTTATCAATAGCATACACGTTTTATGATGATATTTCCGTAACGGATGTTACAACTTATAAAGCACTCGCTTATTTTCAGTAGAAATTACTTAAAAAAGAAACTATTAATTATATTAAGGGAAAGTGATTAGTCATTGAATTTAAATAACGCCAAGATTATGAGTAGGGGATCTGCAACAGGGGTCATTAATTATTTTGCTAAAAATTAACTTCCCGTATCATTATTTTCAAAGAATGCTTGATGAAGTTTGTTGACTGCCCGTTTCAAATTTTGAGTGGATACCACCAGGCTTAAATTAACATTGGAAGCGCCAAATGTAATCATCTCAATGGCAAGGCCATCCAGCGCATTAAAAACCTGATTTAAGAAGTGCGGGCTGTTTTTAATTCCGTCCCCAACCATAGAGATAATTGATCGATCTTTAATTAAATTAACGGTGGAAAATCTATTCAAATCTTGAATTACAGAATCCAGGGAAAATTCTATGTCGACTGTTAAGGATACACTTATTTCTGAAGTTGAGATCAAATCCACAGATATTTTATGCCGGGAAAATACATCAAAAATCCGTTCAAGGAATCCGTAAGCCATTAACATTCTGGAAGATTCA
Source organism: uncultured Calditrichaceae bacterium (assembly GCA_964627635.1). Lineage (GTDB taxonomy): Bacteria > Calditrichota > Calditrichia > RBG-13-44-9 > RBG-13-44-9 > CAZVKP01. The sequence goes on from CAZVKP010000551.1 coordinate 1,208, forward strand.
ATGGTAAGCACGCTGATATTGGATCGAAACGCAATCGCTTTAATCAAAGATGGTCGTTTGCTTTCCCGGGTAATCACCGTTCCCGGATCATCGGGAGCGAGCGTATTTTTAACCACTACCGGAATACTCTTTTCCACCGCCGGAAGTATTGTGCTGGGGTGAAGAACCCTGGCACCAAAATACGCCAATTCTGCGGCTTCCTTAAAGGAAAGATCCCGCTGGGAGAATGCAGTTTTCACCAATCTGGGGTCAGCAGTCATCACACCGCTGACGTCTGTCCAGATTTCTATGGCATCGGCGTTTACAACATCCCCCAGCAAGGCTGCTGTGTAATCACTGCCACCACGACCGAGCGTGGTGGTTAATCCATTTTCTGTAGTACCAATAAAACCCTGCGTTACGATTAACTTAGACTCCTGTAATAAAGGTTTTAATTGTTCTTCTGTCCGTTTCTCCAATTCAGCATTTGTGGGCTGGGCAGAACCAAAATTATCATTCGTAATCATCACATCACGAATATCCAGCCAAACAGAAGGTAATCCGCAGTGCTCCAGATAAGCAGCCAAAATTTTGGTAGAGAGTAGCTCTCCATGAGCTGCAACCGCATCCAATACTCTGGGCGTAGATTCCCGTAAATAATAAACACCGATCAGTAGTATCTCCAGGGTAGAGATGTAAGCGGTAAGTTCATTTTTTAATTTCTGATGATTTTTTAATCCCAGAGTTTTAACGATATCAAAATGCTTGCCTTCCAGGTTCTTTTTTAGTTGGGAAGCTTGTTCCATCTCTCCCGCCGTGGCCAAATCTACCATCTCCAACAATGTGTTTGTTGTTCCGGCTGTTGCGGAGCACACCACAATTACAGGCAAATTTTGATTTTTCAGAATATTCGCTACCTGTTTTATGGCGCGAGTGTCTTTGAGGGAAGTACCACCAAATTTGAGTATTTTCATAATTTACTTTCACCCTCGAATAATCTGCTTCAAATCCACAATAAATTTTGGTTTACCCTTTTTACTACTATTATCACACAAGATTGCCACTTCTTTAGAAAAATCAGGATTTATTGAAACATCTTCGGATGTTTTTTATGAAAATCCGTGGCATCCTGATATTTCTTTGCCACAGCCATCAGTGTGCTTTCGTCATATAACTTTCCGATAAAACTGATACTGGTTGGACTCCCCTTCTCGTCAAAACCAT
>CAZVKP010000552.1:0-2406 GCA_964627635.1 uncultured Calditrichaceae bacterium
CATCCCCAGCGGTGCCTGCCCCGTGAAATTTCTTTTTCTATTTAATCGGGGCATAACCGACCGTTGCCTTGGGTAAAGGAGCTGGTGTGGCAGAATCTAAAAAATGTGGGGAAGTATTTGGTGGTGAAAAGGGGGGATAAGAAACTCATTAATTGAGAGACTGTAGATAAGAAGAGACTGAGAGATTGAAGAGACTAAGAGACTAAGAGAAAATATTTATATGAGATATGTTTTCTGAGACTATGAAATGAAAGTAAAAGATAATCCCATTAAAGGTTATTTATGAAAAGTATTACACTGGGTAAACAAAATGGCATTTGAAGCTTCTATGAAAATATATGAATTATCCAAAACTTTTCCCAAAGATGAGAAATATTTTTACCCGGTGAAATAATTAAATTTTGTTTTAGTGTTGTTGTAAAGATTTTGTCTATAATATTACAACGGGCATTTTTTAGTTAATTTATTACACCGGGCAGGCAGACCAAATAAGACGCTCGTCACGTTCAGTATGTTTGAATCTGAGAGAGGCATGGGCAAAACGGAGGTACGAGGCTCATTTCGTTAACAAATTAACTGACTCGATGGTGAAAATAGTGAAACAGATTCATCACTAGATTTTGCCAAAGATTGTAATTATATAAGTATTGAAGAACATCAAATGTTGACTGCAGAAAATAGGGAAATTGGGAGGATGCTTGGTGCTATGATTAACGACCCTGAAGTATTCTTAATCAGTTTAAAAAAAAGCTGACTTCTGATTTCTGAAGACGAGTGCAGGGGGCATAGGTCCCGGGGGGAGGGAATCAAAGCCACGCTATGCCCCATGCGCTATGCCAAGAGCAGAGAGCAAAGACACGCTATGCGGTGGTCAGAGCAGGAACCACTTCCAGGCTGGCTGTATGGTAATCCGCTTGTTGTTTACTTCAATATCTTCCTCTTCATCTAAGGTAATAATACAACCTTCTGATAAATTAAATTTATCCATTGTTTTTTGAAGTGCGCGAATTTCCCGCTGCCGTGTTGCTTTTTGGCTTACGGTTAAGGAAACCTGGTAAGCCTCTTTAATCGCCTCCTCCTGCTGGGTTATAAAATCAAATTCAAATTGATTCTTGTAATAAAAAAGCGACATCTCCCGACGCAGCAATTCGAGAAAAACGGCATTTTCCAATAATTTTCCCTGGTCTTGCGAAAAACGATAGGTAATCGCATTGATCAAGCCGGTATCAACAGCGTATATTTTTTTGCTGCGAGTTTGTTGACGCACCAAAGAGGGGTCATGCGGGAACAATAAGAACAGCAGAAAACAATCCGTAGCATATTCTAAATATTCGTAAACGGTATTTTTACTAATCGATATTCCCTGGCTCTTTAATTCATTGTAAAACTTATGAATTGAAAATTCAGATGAAATAGTGTTCATCAGCTTTTTAATAAACTGTTTTAATACCAAGGTGTTCGAAACATTATATCGTTCGACAATATCGCGAAAAAGCATTACATCGAAATAAGACTGCAAGGTTTTTTGCACCAATTCTTCCGGCAATTGCAACACTTCCGGATATCCTCCTTTTTTTAAATAAGCCTGAAGTTGAGATCTTAACTGCGCCTTGCCGGGAGTAGAGTAAACATCGCCGATATCAATTTCTTGAAATTGACAATACTCCTTAAAAGAAAGTGGAAACATCTGGTAGATTAGGTTGCGTCCCCGCAGGCTGGAAGCAATTTCTTTTCCAAGCATTTTTGCAGAAGAACCGGTGATAAAAATATGACACTCGGAAGTATCGTATAACCGGCGGACAAAGGCTTCCCATCCATCTATGTTCTGAATTTCATCAAAGAAAACAAAAATTTCCTTATTATAATTTTCCGGGTAAAGTTCGTAATAGGCATCCAGGATCAAATGCAATTCCTGGGAATGTATGTCCATTCGTTCATCTTCAAAATTGATATAGATGATTTGATCGACCGGAATATCTAGTAGAAGTCGATTGATCAACAAATAAAAATAAAAGGTTTTACCACACCTGCGGGGTCCGGTTAGAGAAATGATTTTTTGCGAGCGAAGCGGTACTCGCAACTCTCTTTCATGCACCTTCTTAAATGGTGTTTGAATATGAAAATCTTTAATAATTGTTTTGAAAAGCTCTTTCATTAAAGATTTCCTTTTTTGAAGGATAATATAAAACATTTTTTTCCTTATTAAAAGGAAAACTATTGAAAAAGAGGCGGAAACACCGAAGGGACGGAGGGACAGAAGTCAGAGTTCGGAGTTCGGGTTGTTAAAACTGATCTCTGATGTCTGATGTCTGATCTCTGGAAAGGGACAGAAGTCAGAGGACAGAAGTCAGGGGACAGAAGTCAGAGTTCGGAGTTCGGGTTGTTAAAACTGATCTCTGATGTCTG
>CAZVKP010000553.1:0-2397 GCA_964627635.1 uncultured Calditrichaceae bacterium
GCCAAAACGGGTGGTGATCCCTGGGCCGGACGTGCGCCCATTCCGGGAATAAAAAATATAATTGCAGTCGCCTCTGGTAAAGGTGGTGTTGGAAAATCTACTGTTAGTACCAATTTGGCAATTGCGCTTTCAAAGCAAGGTTTAAAAGTTGGTTTGATGGATAGTGATATTTATGGTCCGAGTGTACACATTATGATGGGTGTAAATGAACGGCCGATGGTAACCCAGGATCAAAAGATTATTCCCATGGAAAAGTTTGGAATTAAAATGATGTCTATGGGTTTTTTAGTGGATAGCGATGCACCTCTCATTTGGCGCGGTCCGCTGGTGATGAAAGCGGTTGAGCAGTTCCTGCGGGATGTAATGTGGGAGGAGCTGGACATACTGATTATTGATTTACCTCCCGGAACAGGCGATGCACAATTGACGCTGGTTCAAAAAACACCACTAACAGGAGCAATTATCGTTACCACGCCTCAGGAGGTGGCTCTGGTGGATGCCCGTCGTGGTTTGAAGATGTTCCAGAAAGTGGAAGCCAAGGTCTTGGGAATCGTTGAAAATATGAGCTACTATATTTGCCCGCACTGCGGAGAAAAATCCTACATTTTTGGGGAAAATGGCGGCGTGAAATCAGCGAAGCAATTGGGAGTGCCGCTTCTCGGTCAGGTTCCGATTGAAGGAGAGGTCACTGCATCAGGGGATTCCGGAGTGCCCATTGTATCAGAAAAACCGGACAGTGCTTCCGCCAGAGCATTTTTGGAGATTGGGGAGAAAATTAAAGCCGATAAAGTGTTGGAATTTTAAAGAGGGTATTATTTAAATCTGCGCCAAATTGCCAGGCACTCAAGTTTTTGATTGAATTTATATTGATTGCTCCAAGACTTCCTGGGGTTAAACTATGGAACTTATTATTCTGAATTGTTTTCTTAATTGGTCCAATAGGTTTAATTAATATTATATTTTTTCAACTTAGACATAAAAGTGCTACGGTGGATACCCAGTTTCTCCGCCGTTCTCAGTTTGTTGAAATTATTATCCCTTAATGCATTCAAAATAATTTTTTTCTCATAAACGTCCACCTGATCGGTTAGTGATCCTTCGGTATCAACTTCTATATCCGGCTCTGTCCCGTGATGCATAATATAGGGTGGAAAGTCGTTGATGGTTAGCTTACCGGATTTATTCAAAACGACTGCCCGCTCCAAAAGATTTTCCAATTCCCGGATGTTTCCGGGCCAGGAATAATTTTGCAGGCAGTTCATTGCCTCGTCATCGATTGACTCGATTTTTTTGTTGAACTGTTTACTGAATTTTTCCAGGAAATGAGTTATGAGTAAAGGAATATCGTCTTTTCGATCCCTGAGCGGAGGCACTTCCAGTGGAATAACATTTAATCGGTAGTATAAATCCTGGCGGAATTTACCCTGCTGCATCATGTTTTCAATATTTTGATTAGTGGCAGCAATAATTCGCACATCCACTTTTTTTGTCTCAGTACCGCCAACTCTCTCAAATTCGCCTTCCTGCAAAACCCTAAGTAATTTTAATTGCATATTGGGGGATATATCACCAATTTCATCCAAAAATATGGTTCCGCCATTTGCCAGTTCAAAACGTCCCATTTTATCGCGGATGGCACCGGTAAATGCTCCTTTCACGTGTCCGAATAATTCGCTTTCTAATAGGTTTTCTGCCAGTACTGCACAATTTACCTTCACAAACGGTTTTTTAATCCGCTCACTGTTGAAATGGATAGCATTGGCAATTAATTCTTTTCCTGTTCCGCTCTCGCCGGTAATCATGATAGTGGAATTTGTCTGAGCGATATCTTTGATTAAATCGTATAATTCCAGCATCTTTCGGTTTTTGCCAATGATGTTGCTAAAATTATATTTCTGAGAAAGTTTTTCTCTAAGATACTGATTCTCTTTTATTAATGATTTTAGTTGAGAAATAGTCTCGACCTTGGCTAAAATTTCATCCAGACGAAGCGGTTTCAGGATGTAGTCTTTTGCCCCTTTTTTCATGGCATCCACAGCAGTCTCGATGGTTCCATGAGCGGTAATCATAATCACACTCACATCGGGATTTTTCTTCCCCACCTTATCAAGCAATTTTAGGCCGTCCATTTCCGGCATTACCATATCGGAAATAAGAATATCCGGTTCCAGTTCTTTAATTTGTTCCAGCGCTTCCACCCCATTTCGAGCAGTATATGTTTCATATCCATGTTTTAAAAATAATTCTTCCATGAGATCCAGTGCATCGACTTCGTCATCAACAATTAGTATTCGAGTTTTCAAGGGCTTTGCTCTCCTTCTATTTCTTAACTTTATCTTTCTCAGTCGATTTGTTTAAATCTTTATTGGACTTTTTCTGTTGCAAGGGGAACCGAAT
>CAZVKP010000554.1:0-2392 GCA_964627635.1 uncultured Calditrichaceae bacterium
TGAAAATTTTCATGTGGTGGTGGCGTCGGAACCGTCCATTCTAATGTAGTGCCACCCCAGGGATTTTGCTCAGCTTTCTCTCCATGCCGGAATCCCCGATAAAGATTCACGAACATAATGATGATCCCGAGCACTAAAATCCAGGAACCGACGGTTGCCACAACATGCAGTGGCAGAAATTCCGGCAAAGTATCATAATAACGTCGCGGCATTCCCATGTATCCTAAAATAAACATGGTAAAATACAGCACATTAAACCCAATAAACATAAATACCCAGGCGATGTAAGACACCTTTTTATTGTACATCCTTCCAAACATTTTCGGTCCCCAATAATGCAGTGCCGCAAAAAAGACAAATCCGGTTCCCCCGAACATCACATAATGGAAATGAGCAACGACAAAATATGTATCATGTAAATGAACATCCGTTGCAAGAGCACCCAACAATAGCCCGGTAAGCCCACCAATGGAAAATAATATAATAAAACTTATCGCATATAAAAATGGCGGCTGAACATCTATCGAGCCTTTATAGAGCGTCGCTAACCAGTTAAAGACTTTGATGGCGCTGGGGATGGCTACCAGGAAAGTTAAAAATGAGAATGCCATCCGGGAGGTATCGCTGATGCCACTGGTAAACATGTGATGTCCCCAAACCAGATAACCAACAAAGGCAATGGCCATGCTGGAAAAAGCAATGGCTTTATAACCAAATATAGTTCGCTTGGCAAAAGTAGGAAGGATATCGGTAAGAACTCCCATTGCCGGAAGCACCATAATATATACGGCAGGGTGTGAATAAATCCAGAATAGATGTTGATACAGCACCGGATCACCACCTTTCACCGGATCGAATATTCCTATCCCAAAAAATCTTTCAATGGCAACTAAAGCCAATGTAATACCGAGAATTGGAGTGGCAAGGATTTGAATCCAACCGGTTGCATAAAGCGACCAACAAAACAAGGGCATCTTAAAAAAGTCCATGCCAGGGGCGCGAAGACGATGAATTGTGGTTATAAAATTCAAACCGGTTAAAATAGACGAAAATCCCAGCACAAATGCTGCTGCCACTGCCATTGTTACATTTGTTCCGGTTCGAATACTATACGGGGCGTAAAATGTCCATCCGGTATCTGCGGCTCCCTGACCAGTGAAAAGTGAGGTAAGCGCAATAATTGCCCCAGCTGCATATAACCAATAAGAAAATAAGTTTAACCGGGGAAATGCCACATCCTTTGCACCGATTTGAAGCGGAAGAAAAAAGTTGCCAAATGATGCCGGAATTCCGGGGATGATAAAGAGAAATATCATCAAGACACCATGCAGGGTAAATAAGGTATTGTAAGTTTGTGCCCCAACAACGGTTTCCCCCAGTGTTAACAACTCCAAACGCATTAATACACCAATTGTGACTGCAACCAGGAAAAAGGTGGTCATGCTTAGCAAATACATGATACCAATACGTTTATGATCAGTGGAAAAAATCCAGGCGAAGATACCATTCCAGCGTCCTTTTTCCTCATAGAAATTCTTTTCAAGCGCAAGACCTTGAGCAACACTATTAGCCGCCATTTTATTCCCTCACTTTATGTTTTCTCTTTTTTCCCTGATAAGATAAAAATGCTACAAATAGAACTAAAAAGACTAAAAAGGTGGTTCCAAATACTTTCATTAAATTAAACGTGTATGTTTTTCCTTCCGGATCGTAACTAAAACAATATAATAACACCTTACTAATTGTGGGTCCGGTTTTTCCTTCGGATGCTTCCGTAATGGCCATTTTCAAATTAAAAGGTTGATATTCAATACCGCGCAGATAACGCGCGATTTTCCCGTCTCCCGACAGTACGGTGAGAACTCCTGCATGAATATAAGTATCTCCTTCTTTTTTATATTTGAATCCCACAGCATCGGTAAATTTCTTTATTGTTGTGCTATCGCCGGTAAGCCACTTCCAATTTTCCTCCGGAAAGGGACCACGTTTAAATGCATTAAAATAATTTCTTTTTTTCTCCCTGGCAAGTGCCGGACCTTCAGCCGGGTTAAAGCTGATGGTAACAGCCTCGTAGTCTTCCCCGGGTTTTAAATCTAACCGATCCAGCACATCCACCTTTCCACCCAATAATGGGCTGCAGATTCCCGGACAATTAAAATAAACCAGGGATACGACTGTCGGTTTATCAATAATATCATCCAAAAGAACCGAATCTCCATTCTCATCCACAAAATATAGATCGAGGGGTACATATTCACCCAGGTGTTCAGTAACGCCAATTTCCATATTAGCAGGTTTTTTAGTCTGAGTTTTAACCTCAGAAAATGCAGTATTGGTAGTCGTTATCGCTAACACAATGTATGTGAAAAGAAACACAGACAAGACCCCAGAA
>CAZVKP010000555.1:0-2390 GCA_964627635.1 uncultured Calditrichaceae bacterium
CTACACTCTTTCCCTACACGACGCTCTTCCGATCTGGTACATTACCACCTGGGATGATCTGAAATAAACAGTCAATCTCTATAATTGCGCTTAAAAAACAAGAAATTACAAGGAGATTTGATGTACAACAAAAGAAACATTTACCCATTCTGGCACTTTTTGCTTATTGTTTTGCTTTTATTATTTTCTTCATCTTCACAAGCTAACAACTCAAAAAATAACAAACAGGATATTAAGGGTGTTGTTATCGATAAAGAAACCGGAGAAGCTTTGCCTTATGCGAATGTTGTTTTAAAGGATACCAGGCAAGGAGCAACCACAAACACAGATGGTTATTTTGTTATTTTAAATGCGCCGGCAGAAATCTGCACACTTCAGGTGCACTATATCGGTTATGCCACCCAAACTATTATTCTGGACAATACGAATGAGTCAAGCGAATCATTACAGATAAAAATGGACCCCCGGGCGATTGAAGATAAAGGGATAACCGTTGTTGCTGAGGAATATCAAATATGGAAAACAGCAGATGAAGTGGCAAAGGTTACTTTTTCTCCACGGGAGCTAACTTCTTTACCCAATCTTGGTCAAGCCGATATTTTTCGTTCCTTACAGTTGCTTCCGGGAATTAGTGGAGCAAATGATGGCACTGCCGGGCTTAATATAAGAGGAGGAACTCCCGACCAAAATCTGGTTCTTCTGGATGGAATGACCGTCTATCATGTGGATCATTTCTTTGGATTATTTAGTGCATTCAATGCAGATGCCATAAAAGATGTCCAGTTGTATAAAGGTGGTTTCCCTGCCAAATATGGGGGACGCCTTTCCAGCGTGGTGGAGCTCACCGGAAAATCGGGAGATACCAATAAGAAACATTTCAGTGCAGGGGTCAATTTAATTAGCGCAAATGGACTTTTTGAACTTCCCCTTTTTAATAACAAAGGAAGTTTTATCATTACCGCCCGCCGTTCTTATACTGATCTAATTCAGAGTTCTCTCTACAATAAACTATTCGATTTTATGACAGATGAACAAGCAACTCAAACAATTATACCATCAGGAAATAGAAATAGAGGAGTTCAACAACAAGAAGTTCGTCCGGATTTCTATTTTTACGACCTCAACAGTAAACTTTCTTACGCTCCAACTGACGGGGACATTCTGGCGCTTAGTTTTTATACCGGAAGAGATAAAATGCATGACTATCAGGAGATGCAGAATATGGGATGGGCAGGTGACGAGGGGGAGTCCCTTCAAGAAATTACCGGCAACCGGGGGCGTGATGAAACCACAGATTGGGGAAATTGGGGGGTCAGCTTCAGATGGTCTCATCGTTGGCAGGACCGGTTCAACTCTACATTTCATGTTGCTAACTCTAACTATTTCAGCAAATATGAAAGCGACCTTAGTTTTACCACCGATGATACAGCCAGTGTATTTCGGGGTGGACGAACGTTTGCTTCTCAAGAAGATAATGAAATTAAAGATATCACTTTTCGAATGGATAATGAGTGGTATCTGAGCAAGGAACACACCATTGAATTCGGAACCTGGATCTCACAAACCCAAACCGATTACGTCGCCAACCTGAATGATACCGTTTCTGTTCTTGACCAGACTGATCGCTCACTACAAAGCAGTATTTTTGTTCAGGATAAATTGAATTTCAACAAAAAATGGATTCTCACTTATGGAATAAGAGGCACTTATTATGACCTTACCGATCAATTCTATTTCGAACCCCGTTTCTCTGCCCAATATAACCTTTGGGATGTTGTGAATTTAAAAGGTGCCTGGGGCAGATATCATCAATTTATTCACCGCATTGAGAATGAAGACATACTGGAAGGAAGTCGTGACTTCTGGTTGGTGGCTGACCAAAATTTAACCCCCAGTTTTTCCGAACATAAAATACTTGGGATGACCTTTGAAACCACACAATATATCCTGGGCGTGGAAGGGTATTATAAAGATTTGGATAATATTCTGGAGTTTTCCAGACGTTTCCAGGAACGAGCGGATTTCGGCGGCTTGTTCTTCTTTGGATCCGGAATTTCTCAAGGTGTTGAATTTTTTGCTCAAAACAAGAGTGGTCCTTTCAATGGATGGGTTAGTTATACCTTGAGTGAAGTGGAGTATGAATTTCCTAATTTAAACAATGGCGATTCCTTTCCTGCCAGCCACGACCGAACACACGAGATAAAACTTGTTGGAAATTATTCTACCGGTCGGTGGAATTTTTCTGCCAACTGGATATATGCCACCGGACAACCTTATACAACACCAGTAGGTCAATATACACTTGACCTGTTAGGTGAAAATACCCAAAGCTATTATTTTGTCGGAGATAAAAATGCTTTTCGGCTTCCCGATTATCATCGAATGGACAT
>CAZVKP010000556.1:0-2385 GCA_964627635.1 uncultured Calditrichaceae bacterium
ACAGCCTGGGCAACTGGGTGCCGCCATATAATGCCGTGCATTGGAATGGCAGTGAGTGGGAGTTGAAGCGGATTACTTACGATGGTTCATTTTGGACTATTAAATCGATGTATGCATTTTCTTCTAATGATATTTGGTTCTCTGCTTTTGTTAAATGGAACGGTAAGAACTTTATTGAATTGCCTATACCGAATATTCTTATTGGGCATGGTATAAACAAAATTTGGGGTACATCTAGTTCTAACTTATATGTTGTAGGAACCCAGGGTTTAGTTGCTCACTACAACGGCAGCACGTGGCAGAAGCTGGAAATCACGTCAGGTGCCGGACAGGGTGGAACAACTGTGGATATTCAGGATATTTGGGGGTCACAAAACCCCAAAACCGGTGAATATGAGATACTGGCAGTGGCGTCCTATGGAGCGGTTTTAAATCAAGAGATTGATATTCTAAGAATTAAAAATTCTTCGGTTCATTCCCTGAACACCACTGGACTCCCTGCAGGATTAAGCGGTTTATGGTTTATACCCGGAAAAATTTACTACGTGGTTGGAGATGGTGTCTTTTACAACCATTCACTGGACAGTGAATGGCAAGCCGACACCACCCATCCCCGTTTATTCAAAGTGGCTGTTCGCGGACAAAATAAAAATGATGTGTTTATTACCGGAGCATTCGGGCTGTTGTCTCATTTCAATGGCCTAACATGGCATCACTATAATGGGAAAGAACTACCCACCATTTATGGAGGCTACTGGTCTATCAGCTATAAAAATGATTTAATGGTGGCAGTAGGAGATATCGATGGCAGGGGAGTGGTTTTATTGGGTAAAAAATTAATACAATGAAAAATTTACATAAGGAGATCACCATGAAAAATGTACCTTTTTGTACAATCATTATCGTGTTATTTATCTCAATATTGGTGTCAATGGGGTATTCATATGATAAGGTGCATAATAGTAATTATGCGCAAGTGGAAACTCCTATCGCGATTAATCCCACAAATCCGGATAATCTAATTGGAGCCACAATCAATATTGATTATCCAACAGATAGCTGGGTAGGCGTGTTTTATACGGATAACGGAGGAACGAGCTGGACGGGTATAGATCAGTTATCCACCGAAGGCGCAGCGGATCCGGTCATTGCTTTTGACCGGGATGGAGTTGCCTATTTGCTCTATCAGAATCGATCCGAAGATCCTCACAAATTATATTTAAAAAAATCTTACGATGGAGGTGTAAATTGGACTTCATCTGTTGCGGTGGTTACAGCACCTAATCTGGACCGACCCTGGATGGCAATTAGCCCGATTAGAAATTCAGAAGGTTTTTTTAATATTTATATATCATTCACCTTCATAGATCCATTGGATGATACATATAATATCAAAGTATATGAATCCACCGATGGCGGAGACAACTTTACATTAAAAAAGACAATACCAGGTACTGATTTAATACGTAAGCACGGATCTTCAATCGGGGTGGGTCCGGATGGCAAGATTCTTTTAGCATACGCTGATTTAGATTTTCCGGGATCGGCTGGTGTCATCGAGATCCATGTCGAAGTTTATCATCCGGATTTCAGTTTGCTTGATGCGTACTCAACTGATGAAGTTGTTCAAATAGGAGATCGCGGGGGTAATGCTTATTATGTAAAAAATGATAAGGTTAAAGCCGATTGCTATCCCCGCCTGGCGGTCGATAATGATTCTCTCTCGGCTGGGATGGGAAATGTGTATGTTACATTTGCCAGTCGACCTCCGCAAACCCCAACCGAATTGTCAAATGTTTATTTAGTAAGGGGGATTTATAATAACGGAAGTTATAATTGGTCCAAAGGCTCTATTGAAGCTACTTCCTCTTTGCATTGGATGCCGGCAGTTAGTGTCAGTCCAGATGGGGTTTTATCCGTATTATATTATACCAGTAGTGACAATACTCAAGAAACCCCTATTAAAGTTAAAGTAAAAATTAGTGAAGATTTTGGTGCAAATTGGACAAATTCACATATTTTGAATGGTGATGGTTTCTTAATTCAACAAGGAACTGAAAAAACATTTTTGGGCGATTATCATGGATTAACAAGCTGGTATGAAACAATATACGGATTGTGGTGCGAAAACAAAGATCATTCCCAATATCATAACCGGCAGGCTTATTGGGGAAACCAATCTATACCACGCCAATCTTTGCCTGCAAATCATGTCCAAGTAAGTGTTGATCAAGTAGATAAATCAAGCAATTCATTTGAAAAAGTTAATCGTTGGAATCAAAACAAATTTACCAGTTATAAAGCTCCATATGAATGGTTTATTTTTGAAGAAAATGGTAGTGTCAAAAGTTTCATGAAAAAAAGGGGAGAAAGAACTGATAATCA
>CAZVKP010000557.1:0-2382 GCA_964627635.1 uncultured Calditrichaceae bacterium
CAGGGAGCGCGGGAGAAGACCCCTTCATTCATGGAATTTGATGTGGTCTCCACCCGGCAGGAGAACGTGCTGGAATTCATTAAGGAATTGCGAGTTTTGATCGAGCAGAACAATCTGGTGGTGGTTTCTGAACATAAAATATAATCTGAAACTTGGGAAAGTGAATAAGCCGTCCCTGTTAGGGGTGGAACATAAACAAAACCCAAAACAAAGGAGGAAAGTCTTATGTGGCAAGCGTGGATTAATTTCATTCTGGGCTTGTGGTTTATCCTGTCGGGTATTATCACCAGCCTGGGCGTCAACGTGAATTACATCATCGTTGGCATTGTGGTCGCTGTGCTGGGCTTCTGGACTTACAAACAGTGGCAGGGTATCGTTGTTGGTATTCTGGGATTGTGGATGATTCTTTCCGGAATTGTGACATCGCTGATGGCGCCGGTAAACTTGATTATTGTGGGCATTGTGATTGCGGTTTTAGCGATTTGGCAGGCACTAACCAAGCCGAAACCCGTAACCCGGAACTGAAAAACAGGCCCGGTATGCCGGGGGAGAAAAAATTGACAGCAATAAATAAATATAGAGGCGTATAGTGGACATCATCATTAAGCTAATTTTGGCTGGATTGAACACCCTGCTGGAATACCTGTCATTCCACGTTATTACCTGTCTGATTCCGGCATTCTTCATCGCCGGCGCCATCCGGGTATTTTTACCGCCCACCACCCTGACCCGCTATTTCGGCCCAACGGCCAATAAGTGGTTATCCTACGGACTGGCTTCGGTGTCCGGAACGGTGCTGGCGGTGTGCTCCTGCACGGTGATCCCCATGTTTGCCGGTATGTATATGAGCGGCGCCGGGCTGGGGCCTTCAATCGCGTTTCTTTATTCCGGTCCGGCGATCAACGTGCTGGCTATCGTTTATTCCGCCCGGCTGCTGGGACTGGATCTGGGCATCGGGCGGGCGGTGTTTGCGGTGCTCTTCGCCGTGGTGGTGGGATTGATCATGGGGTCGGTTTTCCGCCAGAAAACCGTCGAAACTGTGCACGACGATATCGCCATCGAAATCGAGGCCCCGGAGTTGAGTCCGCTGAGGACCGGGTTGTTCTTCCTGTTGCTGCTGATCATTTTGGTATTCGGGGCGGCCAAATCCTGGCTGATTGCCGGAGCGGCGCTCATTCTCCTGTTCATCGTCCTTTTCCGCTGGTTTACGCGCCAGGACATCCGCGACTGGCTCATCGCGACTTTTGGCTTCCTGAAACTGATTTTGCCTTATCTGCTCATTGGGGTGTTTGCCGCCGGGGTCATCCGCGAATTGCTGCCGCAGCAGGTAGTGTCCAATTGGGTAGGGACAAACAGTATCTCGGCTAATCTTATCGCATCGCTGGTGGGCAGCCTGATGTATTTTGCCACCCTGACCGAAGTGCCTATCGTGCGGGCGCTGCTGGATTTGCAGATGTCCAAAGGGCCGGCATTGGCTTTATTGTTGGCCGGACCGGCGCTCAGCCTGCCCAACATGCTGGCGATCGGAAATGTGTTGGGTTTGCGAAAGACACTGCTTTATATCCTGCTGGTGGTAGTGATGGCAACCATCAGCGGTATGATTTTCGGAACATTTTTTTAGCTGAATTTAGAAATGTTCACATCCTGTAGGGTAATAATTAAATAAGGGGCAATATAAAAATTTCAAATAAAGGACTGGATAAAAATGAGTGAAGAGATCACCCAAATTCGCGTTGGGAAAGCCACCTTAGGTCTAATGGGTCTGCAGGGGATTTTTACCCAAATCAAAGAACTCCATTTACAAAATCCGCCGGAAATCCGTGAGAAGTTGCTGGAATTGGCCAAACAACAGAATTATATCCCTTCTTCTGCAAAAGGAAAATACCAGGATGCGTTGTGGCGGGAATACCGCCGTTTCTGCGGAGAACAGGTGGACGATGAAGAAATGGACAGCGAGTTGACCATCCGGGTGCTGGGCCCCGGCTGCCCCGCCTGCGAAAATCTTATGGCCGACGTCAGGGAAGTGCTGATAGAAATGGGGGTGGATGCTGACCTGATGCATGTGCGCGATCCCCGCGAAATCGGCCGCTACGGGATGGTGGGTACACCGGGACTGGTGATCAATCGAAAGGTGAAAGCATCAGGACGCAGCCCCGGCCGCAAGCAACTGATTCAATGGATTGAAGAAGCCCTTAAGAAATGAAAAATCGTTTCTCGAAATGGCTATTTTTCTTTATAAGAAATTTTAGTCGCTATCATAATTAAAATCAGAAATATAAAATTAAAGAGGTATTAAAAAATGCAAAACGTAACATTTGGATTTATCGGCGGCGGCAGGGTGAGCTATCTGCTTTTAAATGGTTTGCAGCGCCAATCCGTCCT
>CAZVKP010000558.1:0-2380 GCA_964627635.1 uncultured Calditrichaceae bacterium
CAGACGAAGGACCATTTCTGCGCGAAGAAAGGAAATTGATCAATACCATTGCAGAACGGTTGGGTCATTTTCTGCTCCATGTCCGGTTGAAACAAATTTATCAGGAATGGCAGGTTGCCAGAGAGGACTTAAATAAAAGCACCAAAGAAGAATGGCGAATTATTCTGGATCTTTTGTACCGGACGGATCAGAACCTGTATGGAAGAATTGCCCGAAAAATGTTAAATTCGCTGTCCTGGAGCGGTGTGGATGAGGCTCAAAAATTGTTGCAAAATTTTGGTGTAAATCAGAAATCTGATGAAGTGGATTATTTCGAAGAAATCAACCGTCCGCATCGAAAAGCAATGGTCGGAAACATTTTACAAATTTCCGGTCAAATATTTGATATCGCAGCTAAAAGCCGAAGTAGTAATGAGAATTTAAATGCTATTCAGAAGTGGATACAGGAGGATAAAAGTAGTTTTTTGATGCGTACCTTAGAAAATCAACATTCTTCCCTTTCTGAGATTACCGATGCTATGACACGCTCTGCTCACTTAATTCCCGGTAGTCTTAAACTATCCGAATCGTCTAAAAAAGCGATTAATGTTTCTCTGCTGCGCCGTTTTTTCTCCGATCAATTGGAATTTCTAAACGTAGCAAAGCGCTATGTTAGTGTGGAAGATTTTTATAGCTTATTACAGAATATGATCTTTCCAAATATTAGTCACGGAAAGCTGGGCGGTAAGAGTGCCGGTCTGTTTTTAGCCAACCAAATTTTAAAAAAAACCTCTAAAAAATCGGAGTTGTTGAATAATATTAAAGTGCCGAACACCTGGTATATTACTTCTGATGGTCTGCTCCATTTTCTACACCATAATAATCTGGAAGATGTAATTGAGCAGCGGTATAAAGAAATTGATCAGGTAAGACAGGAATATCCACATATTACACAATTGTTTAAACATTCACAATTCCCACCGGAAATTGTGAAAGGTTTATCTCTGGCTCTGGATAATTTGGGCGACAAACCGCTTATCGTGCGCAGTTCAAGCCTGCTGGAAGATAGGCTTGGTACTGCTTTTTCCGGAAAATATAAAAGTTTATTCATTGCAAACCAGGGATCAAAAGACCAGCGATTGGAAGCCTTATTGGATGCAATCGCCGAAGTCTATGCTTCCACTTTCAGTCCGGATCCTATTGAATATCGTGCCGAAAGAGGGCTAATTGATTTTCATGAAGAGATGGGTATCATGATACAGGAGGTAGTTGGTAAAAAAGTTGGACATTACTTTTTTCCAGCGTTTGCCGGTGTTGCATTTAGTCAAAATGAATTTCGCTGGTCACCCAGAATTAAACGGGAAGACGGACTGGTGCGGATGGTTCCCGGTTTGGGCACCAGAGCTGTAGATCGACTAAGTGATGATTATCCGGTTCTGGTTGCACCGGGGCAACCCAATTTGCGGGTTAATGTAAGCCCGGATGAAATTATGTACTATACCACCAAAAAAATTGACGTCATTAATCTGGAGACAAATACTTTCGAGACGATTGACATCCGTGATTTATTGAATGAAGCCGCTTCTCAATATCCCATGATTAACAAAATTGTTTCTGTTGTAGAAGAGGATCATATCCGAAAGCCCACAGGTTTAACTATGAATTTTGATAGCCGGGATATGATAGTTACATTTGATGGACTCATCACCGATACGCCTTTAATTAAGCAAATTAAATCTTTAATCGATGTGCTTCACACCAAATTGAATTTCCCGGTAGACATTGAATTTGCTCATGATGGCGAAAATTTTTATCTGTTACAATGCCGGCCCCAAAGTTCTGCCAAAGAAGAAATTTCTGTCCCGATTCCGAAAGATATTGCTGAAGATAAATTAATTTTTACTGCAAATCGTTATGTCTCTAACGGAATTTCACCGGATATCACTCACATCGTTTATGTAGATCCGGATAAATATACCGAAATGGAACGTTTGGAAGATTTAAAGGCAGTGGGCCAGACAATTCACAAGTTAAATAAACTGCTGCCGAAAAGACGGTTTATTTTAATGGGACCCGGTCGCTGGGGAAGCCGCGGAGATATCAAACTTGGGGTATCGGTAACTTATTCCGGAATCAATAATACCGCAGTTCTTATTGAGATAGCGCGAAAAAAAGGCCACTATGTACCGGACCTCTCTTTTGGAACCCACTTTTTCCAGGATTTAGTTGAAGCATCCATCCGTTATCTTCCATTGTATCCGGATGACGAGGGTGTGGTTTTTAATGAACATTTTCTAAGGACAGCTCCCAATATTTTAAAAGAAATTTTACCTGAATTTAAAGAACTATCAGATGTTATTCGGGTTATTGATGTTCCCAAAGTGGCTAATGGGCAAATTTT
>CAZVKP010000559.1:0-2380 GCA_964627635.1 uncultured Calditrichaceae bacterium
AATTTGTCTTCAGGCTTTAATAAATGAAAAAAGTCATATTTACCATTATTTGCTTAGTTGGCTTTGTATTTGCCTCTGGTCCAATTAAAGTTGCAGAACCCATTAAAACCTGTGGTACTGAAAAAATTAATAAGTTTGATGTAAAAAATTATCTGAGTCAGCTAAAGAGCAGAAAACCGCAAGCTTACCAATCATTAAGTCAGCAAGCCGCAATGGTAATCCAGCAATCCAATCGGCTAAATTCCAGAAAATTTTGGGCGTATAATTTTAAAGATGAAAATAATCCGTTTTATTTAATTGATGCCACCCTTCATAGATCAGGTGATTTAATCAAAATTTGGGTGGAAGATGCAACTTGGGATAAGGGCTATGTAACGGAAAATATTTTGGATGAGCTTTTAAATCAACTTGAAAACAGCAGCGGACAAAATTCCCTCTATCCTGATAAAGGTATTGTAGAAATCGATACCACACTCTTCGGTCAACAGCCCAACGATACCACACTGGATAACCATCTGCAAAATGATAAGGGTGAAGGTATTATCAACTTCCTGATTATGGATATCAAAGATGAATTCGATTCCACTGCCACCAACAGTCAATTTATTGCAGGTTACTTTTCGTCTCATGACCAAACAAAAAATGCTACCAGTAATCAAATGAACCTCTTGTATCTGGATGCAACTCCCGGGATCTATTATCGAGATGAATATCGGACAAATCGGGTTTTGTCGACTACAGCCCATGAACTTCAACATTTAATTCATTATAATTACGATAAAGACGAAGAGACCTGGATCAATGAAGGACTTTCCGAATTAGCAGGCACATATTGTGGTTATGGTTTGGATTTTCCCGCATATTATCTTGGGAACACAAATCAGAATCTCATAAAATGGAATGGAGATGTAAAGGATTATGCCCGTGTCAATTTGTGGACCTTATATTGCGCAGAACAACTCGGTTTGGAATTTATTAAAGAGTTGGTGCAAACCAAAGAAAACGGCATTCATAGCTTTGATTTGATTTTACAGAAAAATGGTTTTACGGATAGCTTTAATTCGATTTTTCGGAGTTGGATAGTCGCTAACTGGCTCAATAATATTTCAATTGATTCAAAGTACGGCTATCAATGGAATGAAGCGAAAAATTTGAAAGCAAATCCAACAAAATTGATTCATAAGTATCCACAAAAGAATGTTGCCGGTCAAATAGTTAATTACGCTGCAGAATATCACAATTTTCGCGGCCAGGATTCACTTGTTGTAGAATTTATCAACTCAAATCCAAACAAATTATGGGTTGTACATAAAGAAAATGGTTACCGTGTGGAAACTCCCCTTAGCAATTTTATCACGGAATCTAATTTTACCGAAGACTCCTCGTATGTCCTGATATTGTTTTCATTGGAGAATGATATTAATTATTTATATGATGCGGATGCCAATTACTCCTTACAGTATTTTGATTTAGGCTATAATGAGAGTGATCAACCGGATGTGAATTTATCATTTAATGGAATTGCTGCAAATCGTTTTGAGGTTCCGGCTTCCGGTGTAACATTGGAAAGTGTTAAGTTCTGGAATGGATCAACAAATTACCAGGCGACCATTCATTTATATGATCGAAATTCTAATGGATTTCCGGGGAACAATTTGACTGCTCCAATTGATACGTTTCTTTCCAGTGAGAGTGGTTGGATAACTGTTAATATACCCGAAATTAACCGTACCTTGGTGGAGGGAGATGAAATATTTGCTGGAGTAGAAATAAATACTTCAGGGAAAAGTATCGGTTATGATTCCACTCCCCAACAGGGTTATAGTTATTATAAAAATGACAGCCAATGGTCTTATTTATCAGATTTTGAAATTGGGGAAGAGCCCGCCAACGGTACCTGGCTTATTCGCACTGTTTTCTCCGGTTTAATTCCGTCTCACCTGCTGGATAAGCCTTCAACCGCAGAAAATTTAATTGTTGAGGGAAATTATCCCAATCCCTACCAACCAGGTGATGACGGTATTTTGATAAGGTTTCAAATTCCCGAACCAGGGGAAATTAAGCTGAATGTTTATAATACGCTTGGTCAAAGAGTCGCAAATCTCAAACAATTTTTTGGTGCCAGTTCAGAAATTCAATGGAAGGGGAGGGGGTATAATGGTACATTGACCTCGGGAATTTACTTTTATCAACTGATTTTTACAGGAGCTCGCACCGGCAAAGTATTGCGGTCTGATTTTCAAAAAATGATTGTGGTTAAGTGATCCTACATCAGATTTAAGTTTTGCAATTCCTGTTGCATATCCTCCGGTTCGCTTGCCCAAATTCCATTATCGAGGCTATACGTCGAACAGAGCGGCCCGAGGATCATAGGGGAATT
>CAZVKP010000560.1:0-2367 GCA_964627635.1 uncultured Calditrichaceae bacterium
ATTTCTGACTGCTTATCTGGCGTTAATTTGGCTGGGAAGATTGAAATCCGAAGAATTTATTCTTATTCATGCAGGAGCGAGTGGAGTCGGAACTGCTGCCATTCAAATTGCCAGGGAAGTTGGTGCTCATCCCGTCATCACCGCCGGAAGTGAACAAAAATTAAAGGCATGTTTAGAGCTCGGAGCAACTGCGGCGATTAATTACCGGCAGGGTTCTTTTAAATCAGCGGTCATGACTGCCACAAATCAGAAGGGCATTTCATTAATTATTGATTTTATCGGTGCACCATATTGGGAGCAAAACATCGATGTTATGAAAACCGATGGAAGATTAGTATTTCTATCCCTGCTGGGCGGAAGCAAAATTAATCACCTCGATTTAAAGGTCTTTATGAAAAAACGACTGAAAGTTGTTGGTTCAACTCTGCGAAATAGGTCACCGGAATATAAAATTAAACTTACCCGGGAATTTAAGAATTTTGCATTGCCAAGATTTTCCGATGAGCGATTAAAACCTGTTATAGATCGAATATTCCCTTGGGTAGATGTAGCGGAAGCACATCAATACATGGAGGACAACCGGAATATTGGTAAAATTCTGCTAAAGCTCCCTGATTAGAATGAATCTCCAATCGCGGATTAAAATCCAACTTGAATTCTTCAAATATCTAACGTAATTTCAATCCAATCAAAAGGTAATGTTCACTTATATTGAATCCGGAGGTTCTTATGCCAGACAAAATTTCAGTCCCAGATTTTGGACAACCAATTGAATTAAAAAACGGTGAATTAATAATTCCCGATAAACCTGTTATTCCATATATCGAAGGTGATGGAATTGGACCTGACATCTGGCACGCAGCACAAACTGTCTTCGATGCAGCAGTAAAAAAAGCCTATGGGGATAAAAAGCAAATCGCCTGGATGGAAGTATTTGCAGGTGAAAAAGCAAAAGAGCTTTATGACCAATGGTTACCCGAAGAAACCGTGGATACTATTCGTAAATATTTTATTGCCATCAAAGGACCATTAACAACACCAGTAGGTGGGGGCTTCCGTAGTTTGAATGTCACTCTGCGGCAGGTACTTAATTTATATGCCTGTATTCGACCGGTTAAATATTACAAAGGCGTTCCGAGCCCCGTCAAAAATCCTGAGAGAATGAACGTAGTCGTTTTTCGGGAAAACACAGAGGATGTTTATTCGGGCATTGAGTGGAAAATGGGAAGTCCTGAGGCAAAAAAAGTTATTGCGTATTTCAACAAGGAATTCCAAACAAATATTCGTGAGGATTCGGGTATTGGAATTAAACCGATCAGTGAAACCGCTTCTAAAAAGTTAGTTCGCAAAGCTATTGAATACTTGCTGCAAAATGACGGCATCTCTTTAACCCTGGTTCATAAAGGAAATATTATGAAATTTACCGAAGGTGCTTTTAAGGACTGGGGATATGAAGTTACTAAAGCAGAGTTTAGCGATTTGTTTATCACCGAAGATCAGCAATATGCCGAATATGATGGAAAAATCCCCCAGGGTAAAAAAGTGGTAAAAGATCGAATAGCAGACAACATGCTTCAGCAAATCCTGACGCGTACTGACGAATACAACATTATTGCTACTCCCAATCTGAATGGGGACTATTTGAGCGATGCCTGTGCCGCTCAGGTGGGTGGTTTGGGAATGGCACCGGGAGCAAATATTGGAGACGTTCATGGGCTTTTCGAAGCAACTCACGGAACAGCGCCGAAATATGCCGGCATGGATAAGGTCAATCCTTCATCGCTTATTTTATCCGGTGTTTTAATGTTACAATATCTAAAATGGCAGGAAGCGGCAAACATTATTGAAGATGCACTGGAAAAAACCATCATGAAAAAACAAGTGACTTATGATTTAGCCAGACAACTTGGTGACATTAAACCGCTGAAAACATCAGAATTTGCTCAGGCAATTGTTGATAATTTCTGATTTTATGAACAAAGTTTTAATTATTGATTTTGGGAAGCATTTAAGCCGAAGATTTTACTGGTAATTTGCTTCCCTATTTTTATGAAGGAGTTATCTAAATTGAAATTTATTTCATTCACTCTTTAAATCAGACACATTATTTTTAAATGATTACCAGATAAAATTTAAATGGTATTTACATCTCAGAAAAAACAAAGCGAACGATTCAATCGGGATCAAAATATCCCATACAAAGCGCTAGCATTAATTTATGATAATGTTATGCAACATGTGGAATATAAACATTGGGCAAAATATATTAAAAAAATTATTGAAACCCATACCACACTCCCACAACTTATTTTGGATATCGGATGTGGCACAGGCCAATTTATCTATTACATGAAGAAATTAGGAATT
>CAZVKP010000561.1:0-2356 GCA_964627635.1 uncultured Calditrichaceae bacterium
GGGAGAAATCACAGTGATTTCCCCTTCCCGCTTGCTAATTTCCATTCCCAGCCCGCCATACTTGCCTTTTGTAATTATTTCCAATCGCCGGCTGCCATTTTTTTCAAAAAATACTGTATAGGGATCAAGTTCTTTAACGATCCCTTTTATTGCAGATTTGCTGAGATATTCCGGATCGACCTCATCGACGTATTTACGGGAAATTGTTTCGTAAACCTGTTTAAGATAAAATAGCCCTTTATCGGTCTTGAGATAAAGTTCTTCATTTCCCGCAAAGCTATTGTTTAAAAACCAAATGGAGGCGATCAGCAACAAGACAAATATTGAAAACTGTGACCACCAATTTTTCCTGAACATATCTTCCTCCATGTATATTTTCTATTGTGATATTTACATCTCAATGGTAAAAAAAGTTTCTTAATTAATGTAGTTCAAATTACCGCATAAAAAAATTAACAAATATTTGTGGGGAAATGGTGAGTAATTGATAAAAAATGATGTATCCCGATGATGGTTATTTTTACGGGAGCCAAATTTTTTTAATTTGTGCCCAAATCTCTTTCGCAATTTTTTCGGTATCCCTCTCCCCATTGATGAGGATAAATCTTTCAGTATCCTCGTGGGCAATAGCCATAAAACCCTGGCGTACTCTTTTAAAAAATTCCAGTCCTCCACTTTCCAGCCTATCCTGTTGGTGTTGATTTTTTATGCGACGGCGGTCAGCTTCTTCCGGACTGATGTCAACAAAAAATGTGCGATAGGGTTGAAGATCTGATGTAGCAAATCGGTTGAGAACATTCACAACTTCAAGATTTAAATTACGTCCATATCCTTGATAGGCTGTGGTGGAATCATCGAATCGGTCAGCAATCACATATTTACCCTGCCTTAACAAGGGTATTATTTGTTGATGAACCAATTGAGCCCGGGCAGCTTCGTATAACAGAATTTCAGTTTTCTCATTCATTTCGGCAAAATCGGGGTTTAACAAAATATCCCGGATTTTTTCGGAGATTTTGCTTCCACCGGGTTCCCTTAGTAAAACCGGTTCAATCTTATATTTTTTTAAATTTTCAATTAAGTACTGAATTTGGGTAGATTTTCCCGAAAAATCGATACCTTCGAAAGAGATAAATTTTTTATACGTTTTCATGAGATCTAAATAATGTCCCTTTTACTAATATTCCCTGTTCAAAAAGTAAACAGAGTAACGATTAATGAAGCTCTATAATTTTCCATTTCTTTCCTCTAAACCGAAAATAATTTAAAGAGAAACGCACGGTTTCATCAAAAGCCTGGATTCCCCATAGCGCAGCCACACCAAAGTGGAAGACCATCGTTAAAATGTATGCTCCAAAAATTTCAAACATAATTACGCTGCCAATGGCTAACCACATTAACCAGGCTAAATCCGCGCCACCTCTTAAATTTCCGGAAAAAACGATGTTCAATGATTTGGGAATTTGTGCAATAACCAGGGCTAATATAACACTGCTGCCATATCTGATCACCTCTTGATTGGAAGTGAATGCGGTAATAATGGGTTTGTGAAAAATATAAATTATAGAAGCAATAACAATCGCGACTATAAGTGCCACTCTCCCGGCTATTTTTCCGGTATTTAGGGCTTTTAGTTCTTCATCAGCTCCCAGGTTTTTACCCACTAAAGACATGGATGCCAGACCAAAACCATTGAATGCCATGGACAAGACCGACTGTATCCGTACAAATACCTGGTGGACAGCCAGCGGGATGATTCCCATTCGAGCCGCATAAAAGCTTAAAATGAGTTGTCCCATTGCCCAGACAAGTTGTTCTACGGTTGTGGGGACACCAAGTTTAAATAGCCGTTTAAAGGTTTTAAAATTTGGTGTGGCATATTCCCGAAAAGAGAGGAAAAGAACCGATTTGTGACTTCTGAGATAATAAAAAGTAAAGGCAAATCCGATTGTATGAGCGATTCCTACAGAAAGTGCTGCGCCGACGGCCTCTAATCTTGGGAAACCAAGATGACCAAAAACCAACAGAGGGAGAAGTGCTAAATGGATTATATTTGCCAGAACATTTACCCGCATGGTAATCATGGTATCGCCTGCCATCCGCATAATTCCAAGCGCAATGAAATTCAATATAAATATTGGTGCAAAATAAGAGGCGGTTTGTAACCACTCCGTCCCAAATTCTCGTGCAACATGTTCCTTTTCTTTGATTAAATGCATTAACTGAGCACCACCGAAATACCAAATCAATCCAATTAAAATAGATAAAATTGTTCCGATAATAAGCGCCTGGGCAAGAACATGGTTGGCATTCCAGGAATCATCCGAACCGAGGTAACGGAGAATAATCACCGACG